>OMRS01000217.1 GCA_900313545.1 uncultured Eubacteriales bacterium
AGCGACCCGGGCTGCAGTGTTTTTTACGAGGCGGCAGTTTCGCGGATTGCGGATGAGCGGAAGGGTATGCTAGACTTCAGATGCACAAGGACAAGGAAGGAGCGAGACGGAGATGGAGACAATTTATCTGGCGGGAGGATGCTTCTGGGGCGTACAGAAATATTTTGACCAGTTTCCGGGCGTGGTCAGCACGCGGACGGGCTATGCCAACGGAAATACGGAGAATCCGACCTATGAGGATGTACGCTACCATCAGAGCGGACATGCGGAAACCGTCAGAATTGATTATGACCCGGGACAGATCAGCCTCGGGGAGCTGCTGGAACGGTACTTCCTGGTGATCGATCCCCTGTCGGTCAACCGTCAGGGAGAGGATGAGGGGAGCCAGTACCGCACGGGAATCTACTGGGCGAATGAAAAGCAGCGCCCGGTGGTCGAAGAGGCGGTGACGCGCCTCGAGGAGAAGCTGGGGCGCAGATGCGCCATCGAGCGCTGTCCCCTTCGGCGCTTTGACGAAGCGGAGGCCTATCACCAGAAATACCTGGATGTTCATCCGGATGGATATTGTCATATTCCCTGGAAGATGATGAACCTTGTGAGCGCAGACAAAAGGAGAGGGTAGCTTGAAAACCCTGATCGAACTTTACGACGACAGCCCGGTGGAAAATGTCCTTTCCACCGAAATGTTCCGCCCGGAGGAAACCATTTTCATCTGTCCCAATGAAGTGGCGGACAACAAACAGCTGCGCGAGTCCCTGATCCGTTATTTTGAACACAGGAACGTGCAGGTCCGGCTGACGTTTGTGCCGGTGAGCATGCTGGACGCGACAAAGGTGGAAAAGACCCTGCGTACGGTCCTTGACAGCCACGAGGACTGTGCCATCGATATTTCCGGGGGGACGGACGCGGCACTGTATGCTGCGGGCGCGGTCAGCCGGGAAGTGCAGGTGTTCACCTACAGCCGCAAAAAGAACACGTTTTTCAGCATTGTCAATGCGCCCTACGCGGATCATGTGAAATGCGGAATACATCTGGATACCAGGTCATGTTTCCTCATGGCCGGGGGAAGCATGATGCCGGGCAGGGGAGATTCTGCGGAACTGGCAGGCCGTATCAGGCAGATCGGGCGGTTGTTTGAGATCTTCTGCGCCCATCGGCGCATCTGGAACCGGCAAATCAGTTACTATCAGAAAATCTCCCAGGGGGCGGATCCGGAGCGAAGGGCATACGGACGCCGGACGACCAGGGCGGACCACGGACAGGTCACCGCAGACGGCTTTCTGCTGACGGACCTGAAGGCGTCAGGGTTCATCAGGGATGTGGAGACCAGCAGGGACAGGGTCAGCTTCGTCTTTGCCGATGACACCGTCCGCTTCTGGCTCCGGGACGTGGGCGCCGTGCTGGAACTGCAGGTCTATCGGGCCTGCATGGAAGCCGGATGCTTTGATGATGTGACCATCAGTGCTGTGGTCAACTGGCAGGGCGGCTCCATCCGGGCGGACTCCGTGGTCAATGAGATCGATGTGGTGGCGGTGCGGCAGACCACTCCGCTGTTTATCAGCTGCAAGACCTGCGAGATCCGGACGGAGGCCCTTAATGAACTGGCCATCCTGAGGGACCGCTTCGGGGGCAAGAATTCCAGGGCCATGATCGTCACCTCCGCACCGGCCACCAAGGGAAGACTGGCCATGCGCAACCGTGCGGCGGAACTTGGCATCGAGGTGGTGGAATGGGAGGACCTTCCCCTTGAGCGGCTTGTGAACCGGCTGAAAAAGGAATCCGGGTTTCCCGGAAGAAGAGGAATATAGGATGGGACTTTTTGACAGAAAAACCTGCAGCCTGTGCGGCGGGCAGATCGCTCCGCTGTTAAATCGCAGGCTTGCGGACGGAAACATGTGTCCTCAGTGTGCGCAGAAGGTGTCTCCGCTGCTGGAAGACTGCGCAGGCAGAACGGTGCAGAATATCCGGGAGCACCTGATTTACCGTCAGGACAATGAGCAGGTGGCAAGGCAGGTCAATCCTGATGTGATTCTGGGCGACCAGATCAAAGTCTGCATTGATACTGCCCGGGGACTTTTCTTTGTGACCGGCAGGCAGGACTGGGTGCAGGACAATCCGGACATGATTCCGCTGAGCGCGGTCAGGGGCTGCAGCTGTGATGTGCAGGAAAAACGGACAGAACAGTATACCCGGGACAGGGCGGGGAACCGGGTGAGCTACCGTCCGCCCCGATATGATGTTCAGTATGTCTTCGTTATGACCATTGAGGTGGAGAATCCCTGGTTTTCCAAAATTCGCTTTGAGCTCTCCGGCGGGCAGCCGGCGGAGCGGGGCAGTGAGCTGTACCGGCATCTGGAGCAGGAAGCGCAGACAATCTGTCATCATCTGACCCGGGACAGGGAAACGGCAAGTCCCGGAAGCCGCAGGCACGGGGCTTCGCTTCCGCCCCATATGGCCGCGGCCGCCGCAGCGGTGACGGCGCAGCGGGAGGAAGAGACCTGGGTTTGCGCGTGCGGCAGCACCAATACCAGCAAATTCTGTCCGGAGTGCGGCAAGCCCCGTCCCAGGAAGGTGGTTTACCGCTGCGGCAGGTGCGGATATGTGCCGGAGGATCCGGAAAACCCACCCAGATTCTGCCCTGATTGCGGGGACAGGTTCACGCGGGAGGATGCCCTCAACTGAGCCGGGCTTCTGCAGCGCGGTGTTGAGGCAAGGAGGTGAAAGACCGTGACAAAACAGGAGATGCTCCGGATTGCCATGAGACAGTCGGCGGAGGATATGGGGTGCGGGCCGGAGGATTTTCAGATGTCCGGGAATGTGCTGGTGCCGTTTCATCTGGGAAAGAATGCCCGCAGGTACAGAAGCAGATTGACAAGCTGCTCACTGGTTTCCTATGGGAACAATGTTGTGGCGGCAGCGACTGAGGGAGTCCGTCAGGTGGTGGAACAGTATATCCGTCGCTTTGAGTTTTACCACTGCTTCGAGCCTCCGAACCTCCACTGGCTCAATGAACGGCTGGTGAGGCTGGGACACAAAATTCTCTGTATGGAGGAGTATTATCTTCCGGACATCGACAGGATCCCGGAGCTTTCCTGCACGTATGACACGCGTCTGCTTGGACAGGCTGATTTTGCAAACCTGTACCGCCCGGAATGGAGCAATGCGCTGTGCGCCATCCGAAGGGAACTGGATGTTCTGGGGGTGGGTGCTTTCGACGGGAAAAAGCTTGTTGGTCTGGCCGCCTGCTCTGCAGACTGTGATCAGATGTGGCAGATCGGGGTGGACGTGCTGCCGGAATACCGGCTGCAGGGAATCGCATCGGCTCTGACCAGCGCCCTGACCCGGGAAATCCTCAACCGGGAGAAGATCCCGTTTTACTGCTCAGCCTGGTCGAATCTCCGTTCGGTCCGAAATGCGGTCAAAAGCGGGTTTATTCCCGCCTGGGTCGAGATGAGCGCCATGCCCATCGAGGAAGTGGACAGAATCAACCGGGAACAGGGAAATCCAAGGCTGAACACGGTGAAGATGCCCGGCGTCCAGGATAACGCGGTCCGCGGGGAAAGCGAGATGGACGGACTCCCTGAATGAAGCGGGAAGGACTCCGTTTTTGCGTGAGGCTTTCTGCCCGGATGACAGGAGACGGCCAGACAATACATGAAACCGGTGGATCCCCAGGCGGGATTCACCGGTTTCATGTATGAACGCATGCGCAGAATCAAAGGTGGTTCAGGCGTCGCTGCGCCCGGACGTCGTCCTTTTCGGGTCCGTGGTGATCAGGAGAATGCAGGTTGACACCAGGACCAGGGCAAGGAGGATCCGCAGGGGAGGCAGACCGCTGCTGCTGCCGGTTAGCAGGGTGGTCAGCAGCACGCCGAAGATGGGCTGGAGGACCATGAAGGCCGCAATTCTGGATACCGGGTTGTTGCGGAGCAGCACCGACCAGAGGGAATAGGCCGTGGCGGAGAGAACGGCAAGGTACACAAGAACGGGGATGGCCAGGAAGCTCTGGGCATGGAGGCGGCCTCCTGCGGCGATCCCGCATAAGGTCATGACGAAACCGCCAAACGCAAAGTGCCAGCCGCACATGTTCATCAGGTCATCCTCCTGTCCGAAATGCTTAATCAGGCTGGCAGAGAG
>OMRS01000339.1 GCA_900313545.1 uncultured Eubacteriales bacterium
AGTCCAGATGAAGAAGGATAAGGGACTTCCCATGCGGGGCGGACGGGAGTGAGTATTCCGGGATTCCCCCTCCTCTGGCACCCGTGTCGCTCTGAGGCAGCGCCTGCGCACATGCCAAATGGCGATATGACATTCTCCTGCGAGGTTTCCGTACGAAGAAGCCTCTCATTTTCAAAACTGTCACCGGTCCGCACGGCCCTCGTTTTCCGTTATCCGTTCCGTGCTGATTTCTTTTCCCGATGCATGCTGTTCTGCAATGATAAGGCCCTGTGGAAAAGACACGGACTTTACAAACAGCTGAAAAGGACATCAAAGGAGCAGCAACTGACCAGCCCCTTGATGTCCTTTTTCAATTCTCCCAGGGCTCCCTGACAGGGTGCCCTATCCCGGTCCGATTCCCTCTGTCCTCTCCGGCCAAGCATCATCTGCCAGGTGTCACGGGGGCAGCGTCATCACGATCACCGGTTCCTCCTGCACATGCCTTTTCTTTCCTGCAGAAGGATCGGATGCGGGAAGGGGCGGCTTATCTGCAGCCCCCTTCCTCCGTGAATCCTTCTCCCTGTCAGGGAGGACAAAACCCGCTTGCAAACCGTCCCCGGTTCTGTTATAACTATTCCCATATTCAGAGTTTTCCGCCTTCACAAACGGCCGGAAAACGGGAAGAACGCTCCTGTGATGCATTACAGGAACCCCAAAGGCGATAACCCGGAACCGCTCCGGTTTATCATGTCGGCTCACCCTTTCCCCACAACATATCAAGAATGGAGATGACTCATCAATGAAGAAAACCCTCGCTTTCGTACTCTCCCTGCTGCTTGCAGTCAGCTTCGGTTTTTCCGCTCTGGCTGTCAATGAAGACATTGAAGGAAAAGTTGTCATCTACACGTCCATGTACCAGTTTGTCATCGACCAGATGAAGGAGGACCTCAAAAAGGAGTTCCCGAATCTGGAGGTCGAGTTCTTCTATGCCGGAACCGGCAGCCTGCAGACCAAGCTGGCCGGCGAAATGGGTGAGGATCACAAAGGGATCCTCAACTGCGACATGATGCTGGTCGCGGAGCCCGCCTATTCCCTTGAGCTGAAGGAGTACGGCTATCTGGAGCAGATGGAGGTCGAAGACCCTGACAAGCTCCTGCGCTTTGAGTATGACCCTGAAGGATACTGGTATCCGGTGAGGGTGTGCAACATGGTCCTGGCCTACAATCCCGACATGGTCAAGGAAGACGAGCTGCCCAAGACCTTCAAGGAGTTTGCGGAAGATCCGTCCCTGAAGGGCAAGATTTCCATGAGCAACCCCCTGACCTCGGGCACTGCCATGGCTGCCATCGCGGCCCTGTCCGACAAGTATGGCTATGACTACTTTACCGCCCTTGGCAAAAACGAGGTCATGATCGAATCCGGTTCCTCCGCCCTGGCCAAGCTCCAGACCGGCGAGTGCAAGGTCATCATGATTCTGGAGGAATCCGTCCTCAAGATCCGCAACGAGGAAAATTCCAGCCTGACCTGCCTCTATCCCGAAGACGGCGTTGTTCTCATTCCCAGCACGGTCATGACCGTCAAGGAAAACAAGAGCGCCAACGCCAACATCGAGGCCTGCCAGGCCCTCACCGACTGGCTGCTGAGCGAGCCCGGACAGAAGGCCATTATCGCGGGCTATATGCATGGCGTCCTCACAAGCATCGATGATACGCCGGTGGGCTCCATTGCCCTAGACAAGCTGATCTCCAACAACATCCCCGTCGACTGGGAGCGCTGCTACAAGGAGCGCGACGAAATCCGCGCCAGGTTCCAGGAAGCCGTTACCCTTCCATGATCCGCTGAGGTGATTTCATGACCCGATCCGTTTCCTCCCAGAACCGCCGGAAGATCCTTGTGGTGTCGGTTCTGGGTGTCCTGCTCACCGCTTCAGTCCTGCTGATTGTAGCCGGAGTCAACGGCGTCCGGACCTTCAATGCCAACGGTTTCTCGCGCAGTGACACCTGGTCTGTGGCGCTGCGCCTTGAGGAAGAGGCTTCCACGCTCTACCGCGACACCATCGTCCCCGCCCTTGCGCGCAGTCCTCAGGACACTTCCTCACAGATGGGCCGCATCGCCAGGGACCTTCTGGCAAAGGAATGGAAGCAGGAGGCATCCGGACTGGATGCGATTTCGGATGAACAGGCCTGGAAGCTGCTGTCCATGACCTACTCCTATTCCAGGAAAAAGCTGACCTCCGCGCAGGGCAAGGCCATCCGTGCGATGGACGCCTCCGCCCTTCAGGATCATCTGCTCAAAGCCCTGTGCAGTGACGCCGAAATCGGCGATGACGAGATGCTCTCCGGCATTCCCTCGATCAAAAACCGGAAGCCCGAGCTCCTCATGCAGATCTTCCTGGCCTCTTCCAGCCGGGAATCCACGGTCCTGAACAAAAACACTTCCCTGGATTTCACCCGGGCCGTGGAGGATGAAAGCCGTTACCCGGAGATCCTTCTTCACACCGTGGACGGGACCATATCCCCTGTCAGTGCCTGGATCATGGAGCACGCCAGGAGCGTCATTCTGACAGGCGTGCTCCTGACCCTGGATTTCATTCTCCTCTTTTTCCTGCTGCGCCACAGGCAAAGCTGGAAGATGGACTCCTGGTACCTTCTCATCCTGCTGATCGTGGACTTCCTGCTGGTCTTCCAGCTGCTTCCGCTGATCTATCTTGTCATCAAGTCCTTCTTCCCCAGCGGTTCCTTCTCCCTTGACACCTTTGTCCGGCTCTACACCTATCCCATGAACCGCCGCGCACTGGCCAACACCCTGATCGCCTCCACCTGCACCATGGTTCTGGGCACCCTCATCGCCTTTCCCCTGGCCTGGCTGGTGGGCCGCTCCAACCTGTACGGGCGCAGGTTCTTCCGCTCGCTGTTCGTGCTGCCCTACACGGTCCCCCCTTATGTGGGCGCCATGGCCTGGCTGCGGCTGCTCAACAAGAATGTCGGCACCCTCAACCTGGTCATCCGCTCCCTCTTTCATCTGAACCTAACAGAGGGCCCCCTGAACATCTATTCCCTGGCCGGCCTGACCTGGGTGCTGACCACCTTCTATTTCCCCTACGCCTTTATCACCATCTCCAGAGCCATGGAAAAAATGGATCCAACGCTGGAGGAGGCCTCCCGTATTTCCGGCGCCAGCCCCTTGACCACCGTGGTGCGCATCACCCTTCCCATCATGACCCCTTCCCTGATTGCCGGCGCGCTGCTGGTCTTCGTCTGCGCGGCCAGCTGCTACGGCATTCCTTCCATCATCGGTGAACCGGGCAGAATCTACACCGTATCCACCCGGATTATCGAGTATTACGGGCTCGGGGTCCGGGGCATCAATGACGCGACGGGCATGGCCGTCTTCCTGATCTGTCTGGCGCTGGCCGTGCTGTACATTTCTGACTTTGTGGTGGCCAAGCGGCAGTACATCACGGTTTCCGGAAAGTCCACAAACCCGGCCATCGTTGACCTGCGGAAGGCTCGGCTTCCCCTGACCCTCCTGGTCTCGCTGTTTGCCGTCATCACCATCGGACTTCCCTTTCTGACCATTCTGGCCACCTCCTTCAAGATGGATGTCGGGAAATCCCTGCTGGCCCCCGGCAACTTCACCCTGAACCAGTGGAACGCCCTGGCGCGGGAGGAAACCCTCGGATGCCTTCGCAATTCCCTGATCTTCGGGACCCTCTCCGCCTCCATCGGAATTGTCATTGCCTGCACCATGAGCTATCTGCTGCACCGGACCACCCTGTTCGGGCGGGGGCTGCCGAATTTCCTGATCACACTGGGATCCGGCACGCCTTCCGTCGTCATCGCGCTGGGCCTGATCATGACCATGCGCGGAAAGTTCGGCGTGGACATTTACAACACGGCCTCCATCCTGATCATCGCCTATCTGATCAAATACCTCATGATGGGGATGCAGACGGTGTCCTCGGCCATGTCCCAGATCCATGTCTCTCTGGAGGAATGCTCACAGATCTCCGGCGCCGGATGGCTCAAAACCATGCTTCGCATCACCGTTCCCCTGATTCTCCCCTCCATCGCCGCCGGATGGTTCCTGATCTTCATCCCCTGCTTCTACGAGCTGTCCATGACCACGCTTCTGTATTCCACCAATACCAAGACCATCGGCTTCCAGCTCTACCAGTACTGGACCTTCACCAGCCAGCCCCAGGCCTGCGCCATGGCCTTTGGCATCCTCGCGTTTGTGATCGTGCTGAACTTTATCATGAACCGTCTGACCAAGGGTGAGTTTTCCATCTGAGCATCCGGAAAGGAAGTACACATGTCCACAGTGACCTTTAAAAACGTGTCCAAAAGCTTCGGCAAGGACGAGATCATCAAACCCTTCAGCGATGTTTTTGAAGATGGAGAATTCATCACCCTTCTCGGTCCGTCCGGCTGCGGAAAGACCACGCTGCTGCGCATGATCGCCGGATTTGAGCATCCCACCACCGGAGAAATCTGGATCGATGACCAGAAGGTCTCCGGCGGGGACTGCTTCGTCCCCCCTGAAAAGCGCAACATCGGGATGGTTTTCCAGTCCTATGCGGTCTGGCCCCACATGACGGTCTTTGAGAATGTCGCCTATCCCCTGCAGATCAAGAAGGTTCCCCGCGAGGAGATCACCACCCGGGTCAACCGCATGCTGGAGGTGGTTCACCTTTCCCAGTATGCAAAGCGTCTGCCCAATCAGCTCTCCGGCGGCCAGCAGCAGCGCGTCGCCCTTGCCCGCGCACTGCTCATTGAGCCCCGGCTTCTGCTGCTTGACGAGCCCCTGTCCAATCTGGACTACAAGCTCCGGGAATCCATGCGTTTTGAGATCAAGGAGATTACCCGTTCCCTGGGGATTTCCGTGGTGTATGTGACCCATGACCAGACCGAGGCCATGGTGCTCAGCGACCGCATCCTGATGTTCAACAGCGGCATCGTCCAGCAAAGAGGGACCCCCACCGAAATCTACGATCATCCGGCCAGTCCCTTCGTGGCGGATTTCCTCGGCAACGTGGATTTCTTTGCGGGAGAAATCAGGGCAGGCCGTCTGCTTGTCACCGACTGGCAGGCGGAGCTCCCTGCCCCGCCGGACGCTCCGGAGGGCCCCGTTCAGGTGGCCATCCGTCCGGAAAACATCCGTCTGACCCCGGGGCAGGGTCCCCTGTGCGGCACCATCAGCCAGATTTACTATTTGGGCAGTTCTACGGAATTCCGGGTCCGCATCCGCGATTCCTCACTGCGCATCATCCACGAGGGAAATGCCCTCGGGCGCTTCCACATCGGGGACACGGTCAGCGCTGACATCCTCACCTTCCTCGTTTTCCCCGGTGAGGATGTTCGGGACCAGCTGCTCATCCGCACATAAACAAAGGCAACGGGCCACAAAATCCAAATGGATTTTGTGGCCCGTTTTCTGGCAGAATCAAAGCAGGAAAAGCTGCCACCTTTTCCTCCGGACGCACCTATACCCCACCCAACATGTGAGGAACAGGAGATGCACCTTATGATAACCCGGATCGCAGGAGCTGCAGCATATTCGTCCCAGTCCCATTCGTTTCTCTCCAGAGTAACCGTGGAACCGTTTATTCATCCAGCAGTCCATTTTCTCCAACTTCTTCCCATATTACGGCATAAGGAGCGCCGCCAGACGTGTAGCCCGCAATGAAGAAGAAGTCGTCATCTTGGTATGAATCAGGAATGATCTGGTTTTTCTGCGCCCGTTTCCTGTCCTTCGCTGCCAGTTCCTGCTTATATGCTTTCTGTTTCTCTTTCGGCAACATTCCAAGCATAACCAATTCTCGCATGGCACAGGTCTTGTCCACATTGAAGTGCTTTCGGTACGCCTTTACGATGTGGGAATCGGAGGTAAAGTTTTGCGCCGGATACCAGATACGTGCTTCATTTATCCGTTGTTTTCTTCCTTTGGTCATCGTTGATCCAGAATCCCCCATGAATCAGTCCACCCTGACACGTTAATGACTCATTCATTTTTATGGCATTGTAGTGAATATTCTCCTGGAAGTCAAGCAACATAAGCAAAGGCTGTCAGATGCGTCACGTTTTTGTCATATCCTTGAAATCATACCGGTTGACCAGTCTTGGTCATGACGCCCAGCATGAAAAAGCCGTCATTTCGCCACGCTACCGTGCGATAGTATGCAAACCAAAGAATACCCCAGGGCAGGGATACCCTGGGGCCTGGAAAGCTATAGATATGGATGCCCTGGCAAGAACGGACAGAAGCGTATCGGCTCTCTCAGCCTGTCAATCCAGGCAGCCATAATTTGGCGGTGATATTGTGTGATTTTCGAGCTGCGCAAAAGAGAGACTGAATGCGTGACAGCGTCCCTGCGGGCCCTGCTCATTCCTCCCGGGTTGCGGACTGCGTGCCCAAAGACGGAGGGCCATCAAGCACACCGGACTCGCCGATCAGCGATTCATAGGACTGACACCTGACCGCGCGTCCATCCTCAATGCGGTAGATCAGATCCGCCTTTTTGATGGTATTCAGCCGGTGCGCGACCATGATCAGGGTACACCTGGTCATCATGGCGTCGATGGCCTTCTGAACCTTCTGCTCGCTGGCAATATCAAGGGCGCTGGTGGCTTCATCGAACAGTACGATCCGGGCGTCTCTCAGCAGCGCGCGGGCGATGGCCACACGCTGCCGCTGTCCTCCGGAGAGGTTGCTGCCGCCTTCATTGATTACGCTGTTCAGTCCGTCAGGAAGGGACCAGACCAGATCCTCCAGACCGACGCTTCGGATCACTTCCATGACCTGACTGCGGCTGACATATTTGAGTCCAAAGACCAGGTTGTCCCACAGCGTTCCGGAAAACAGCGCCGTATTCTGAGGAACGACGGCAACATGGCGGCGAAAATCATTGATGTCCAGATCGGAAAGACTGACGCCATCGATCCGGATTTCTCCGGACGTGGGCGGATACAGCCCCAGGATAAGATTGAGCAGGCTGGATTTTCCTGCGCCGGAGGAGCCGACAATGGCCGCCACCTTGCCTGCGGGCACATGCATGCTGACGTCCCTGAGCACCGGTTCGGGCTGACCATCATAGGCAAGGGAGATGTGACTCAGTTCAATTTCCCCGCGGAAGGGTTTTGTAAACCGATAGCTTCCGCTGAGTTCAATATCCTTTTCAAACAGAATCTCGCTGATGCTGATCAGACTGTCATAGCCCTGGGTAATCTGCGGCAGTGCATCCAGCGCCTTTTGAACGCTGTTGATCATCATGTCAAACAGGGACTGGAACAGGACCACCGTGCCCATGCTGATGTGTCCCCGCGTGAACAGGAACGCTGCGAAACACAGGCACAGCAGACGGAAGCCCTGGAAGCCTCCGTAGGTGACGCTGTTGACCGCCACGTTGACCGTATCGAAGTCCTTCGCCGCTTCCTGAACCCTGCGCACATCATGGGAGATCCTGTGGAATTCGTCCTGCTGGCGGCCGTGGGACCGTGTCAGTTGGTCCATTTCCAGCATCTCCTTGAAGGCGGCGTTGCTGCTTTCCGTCCGGCGGCGCATGGTGGTTTTCCGCTCCAGGATGGGTCTTGAGAAGCTGCGCATGATCCCAATGGATACGGGAATCAGCGCACAATAGAACAGCACCATCGGCGGATAGCGCATAAGGGCCAGAATCAGCATGATCAGCACGTCGATGATCAGATGCAGCACATCCTGCAGCCGGTCATAGATCAGCATCTCCACAAACTGAACGTCTGAAATCTTGGACAGCAGGTGACCGCTCTGCGCCTGCAGGTGGTATTTGAAGGACAGCATCTGGAGCTTTTTGACAAGCGCAAGCTTGAATCCCGATTCCACCGCCCGGGTAAATCTCCGATAGGTGAGCGTCTCCGCCCAGAAGCCCAGCAGATTGGCGGCCAGGGCCAGCACGGAGCCGAGGATGTTCAGGTACACGTCCCGGCAGAAGAACTGACGGGAATTGAGAACCACATCGATAATGCCGGAGGCGAATACCGGCAGAAGCATGGCGCCCACATGGCGGACCGTCTTGAAAAACATCGACATGGCAAAGAGGCCCTTGTGGCATTTGATGAGATAGATCAGCACGGAGGCCGGTTTCTGCCGCTGGCGCTCACCGGCATTTGCATAAAAGGCCTCTATTTCCTCACACAGCTCGATCTCTCCATGAGGAGAACCGCTGCTGATGCGGCAGCGGTTGACCCCCTTTCTGTAACTCAGACTGATCCGGTTTTTGTTGTGGTCCAGAATGCTGAGCCCGATTTCCATCTCCATGCGGGTTTCTTCGTCCACATTCTGGGGAACGGCAAAGCCGATCTCATTTCCCGGGGCCAGAAGGTCAATGCGGCCGGGCCGGACAGTCACGCCGATTTCTGTCAGACCGCTGTCCAGAAAATGCATCAGCAGGGTTTCACACAGAAGGGCATATGTCTTCCTTTCCTCCTGAGCCATGACCTTTTCAACCAGCTGCAGTGCCTGTACGATTTCCGTCTTGTTGCTGACAATTACTTTAGTGTTCATAGCTTGCTCCGTCTCCATGCAGATGCGCAACAATATCGTGCGGGTTCAGTCCGGCGCTTTGAAGGGCAAGCGCTCCTTCTTCACTCAGCTTGAGAAAACGCCCCAGATGGACGTTCCCCTCTCTGTCCATCAGCTGAAAAAGCGATGCCGGAAGATGCTCCGGGTCAGTCTGAGGCGGGTCAAGGGATTCAAGCCAGGTCCCCGAAAACACAAATCCCTCCGCGTTTTGGCTCCGCCCGTCACGCCAGTAGAAATTGCGCCTTCCGAAGAGGGACGCCTCATCCTGTAACCCCCGCGGCAGGAGGACATCCTCCATCTCCCTGTGCTCCGTCCGGAGGGAACACAGTCCCAGTACCCTGTAATCGGTGCTTTTTGCGTCCATGGTGTAGAGTGCCACATTGGGGCCCAGGTTGTCAAAGGACATGCATCCCTTGATATGTTCGTTCGGTGCGGAGTTCGAACTGATGCCCTTGCCCCGGTTTCCCCAGGAGATGCAGTTGTACAGATAGTGCCCGGCAGGGAGGCTGGTCCCCCCCAGCTTGATGCCGTCCCCGTGCCCCCTCGGCCGGCCGCCGGGGTCAAAGCCGTTTCGGAAGGCGACACAGTTCTTGATGACCACAGGGCTGGTGGTTCCCAGCTCGACCTTTGTGAACAGGTCCCAGCCATCATCGGCATTAAAGCAGGAGATACAATGATCAAAAACGA
>OMRS01000010.1 GCA_900313545.1 uncultured Eubacteriales bacterium
AATATATGGGGAAAATCTGTTGGAACATCCTGGTGATCATGTGGTTTCGGGGAAGGAGCAGATATTTATGTCGACAGCACTCAGAGTGATGCTGCTTGCAGGCTCGATCTTGACATTTTGCTATATCCTCAGGAGCGTCCGGGAGTCGAAGATGCGGACGCAGGATTCCTTTTTCTGGATTGTTTTCACGGTGGCCCTGGTGATCCTGGGCGTCTTTCCGGGAGTGGCGGGTGCCCTGTCCGATCTTGTGGGGGTGGAGAGCCCGGCCAATCTTGTCTTTCTGACGGTGATCTTCCTGCTGGTGGTGAAGATGTTTTCCATGGACCGGAAGATTTCAAAGCTCCAGAACCAGGTCATCACCATGACCCAGAAAAACGCCATCGATGCCCTTGAAAGGGAAACGGAAAAGGAAGGAGCGGGGGAAGCGTGAGCGAGGGCAACTATACGGCGGGGGACCATACGTTTGCGGTCCTCAGCTACGGGGAAAGCCCGTTTCTTGAAGAATGCATCAGGTCCCTGCTCGGCCAGAGCGTCAGAAGCCGGATCGTGCTGGCAACCTCGACGCCCAATGAGGAAAACCGGCGCCTTGCGCGCAAGTACGATCTGGAGCTCCACGTCAACCGCGGCAGGGGAGGAATTGCCGGAGACTGGAACCACGGGCTCCGGTGCGCCGGGACGGAGCTGGTGACCCTGGCGCATCAGGATGATCTCTATGAGCGGACCTATACGGAAAAGCTGCTTCTCCGGCTGAACGCGGCCCGGCAGCCCCTCATCTATTTTACGGATTACTATGAAATCAGAGAGAGAAAACGGGTCGATGACAACCCGCTCCTGGGGACTAAGCGGAAGCTCCTTGGCCTTGTCCGCCGCTTCCCTTCATCGAAGATGGCCAGAAGGACGGCCCTGTGCATGGGCAATGCGATCTGCTGTCCGTCCATTACGTATCTGAAGAGCGTTGTGGGCGAGGACCCCTTTGAATATCATTTTTCCAGCAACCTGGACTGGGAGCTGACCGAGAAGCTCAGCCGCAGAAAGGGAAGCTTCGTCTACCAGCCCGAGCCGCTCATGGGGCACCGCATCCACGAGGAATCCACGACCAGCGCGGTGATCCACCAGACGGGAAGGGGCGGGGAAGATCTGGAAATGCTGAAAAAATTCTGGCCGGGGTGGATCGCCGGGATTATTGAGAGGTCCTATGCCTCTGCAGAAAAAAGCAACTCCCTGTAGGCGGGATAAGCCCTTCCCGCACGGCCCCGAACCGGAGGACCCTCCTGAGCCCCGATAAAGGTCCGCCGCCCGTCTTCGGGGGATGCGCAAAGCGCCGTCCTCCGGGGAAGAAGGCGGCGGAGGACGGGCGGGAGGGCCTTTGGGCGCGGCAAAGACTGCGGCTTGATACGCATCCGGACACGGGCATATGCGCAGGCGGATGACCGGAAGAAAGCCCCCGGCGCCGGCGGAAAAAACTGCAGGAGGAAGGGAAGCGTCAAAAGCGCAGAATCCGGGCATCGGACAGGGACCTGCTCCAAAGATACATTTTCACGTCTCAAAGGGTCAATGGCCCGCTGAACCGTCCTTTTCGGCGTTTCAAACCATGCAGTGCGGCACGCATGGACACTGAAACTGCGAAAAAATGGCCGGAGGGAGGTTGACAAATGCCTGAGACGGTGATATCTTATGCACGCTGATTAGCACTCAACACTTTCGAGTGCTAACAAACAGCAGGCAAAACCGAAGGAGGAACAGGACATGGACATGATTGACCGGAAATACAGAATCCTTCAGGCAATCATCGACGACTACATCCTGACAGCTCTGCCGGTGGGTTCCCGCACCATATCGAGAAAATACGAACAGCGGCTCTCCAGCGCGACCATCCGCAACGAGATGAGCGACCTGGAGGAGCTGGGATACCTGGACAGCCCCCATACCTCAGCGGGCAGGGTGCCGTCCTACAAGGCCTATCGGCTGTATGTGGACCAGATGCTGCAGCCTCTCCCCCTGAGCGTGGAGGAGACGGCCATGCTGCAGAAGTGCCTGAACAGCCGGATGCGCCAGGTGGAACAGATCAGCGCCCAGCTGGCCAGCGCGGTGTCGGGCATGACCCATTACACCACGGCCGTGATGACGCGCACGCCCCGGGAGGATCTGCACCTCAGCCATCTTCAGCTGGTGCCCGTGGCGGACCGCCGGGTCCTGCTGATCCTGGTGACGACCACCGGCACCGTCCGGCAGACCCCGGTGGACCTGGAAATGCAGGTGGCGCCGGATGTGCTCTATACCGTTTCCCGCATCCTCAGCAGCCAGCTGGAGGGCTGTCCCCTCAGCCAGCTGGGGACGCGGCTGCAGGAGATCGCCAGACGGGAATCCGACGAGATGGCAAAGCTGCTGGGGACCCTGGCCGGGACCCAGGAGGATGTGCCGGAGGTCAGCAGCATCGTGGTGGGCGGACGCTCGAACCTGCTGCGCTTCCCGGAATATTCCGACGTGGAAAAGGCGCGGAACCTCCTTTCCGTGCTGGAGACGCGGGACAAACTGGTGTCCCTGCTGTCCGGCAACGGGGAAATGGAGATCTCGGTGCGCATCGGACCGGAGAACGGCGTGGAGGAGCTGAAGGACTGTTCCGTCGTGACCGCCAGCTATCGTCTGGGAGACGGCAAGGTGCAGACCATCGGCCTGATCGGGCCGACCCGGATGCAGTACGGACGGGCGATTTCCGTCCTCACCCAGGTGGGCAGGACCATCTGCGGGCTGTTCAGTGACCAGGACGGGGAGTTGAGACCGTGATGAAGAAGAAAAAGGGGCTGAAGGCATTCTTTGGCAAGGCCCGGGAAGGAAAGAAGAAGATGAGCGAAGAAGAGAGAAGCGAACTGGAGCAGGAATCCCAGGAGCCCCAGGAGCCCCAGGAGCCCCAGGAGCCCC
>OMRS01000086.1 GCA_900313545.1 uncultured Eubacteriales bacterium
AAGGACAGCATGGAGGAACGGCCGACTGACCGCAAACGAGTGTTGCAGAAGGGGAACCGGCGCAGGTTGATGCAGGAGAGGAACATGTTCGAAGGTCACAGAAAACGCGTGAGGATGCTGGAAGGGATCATGGCGGTGGGGCTGCTGGTCCTGGTTGGGCTGCTGATCCACGTGCAGCGTCACCCCTTTGATGTCTGGCTGGACATCGGTGAGATGAATGCATCGGGTATGCAGTGGGAAGAGGACCACTGGGGCATGGAAGCGGAGGCCGCGGCGGGGCAGCAGCTGCTCTCAGGGCCGTATCTCCTGCTGCGCGCCGGAAGCTACACGCTGACGGTGGAGTATGAATCGGACATGCCGGTGGAGTGCCGCGTGTACTCGGATGGCCGCAATGCCTATGTGCACGCCAATGCCTTTGAACTGATCCCCGGCAGGCACCGGCAGGTGTACCATTTTGATGTTGCGGACACCCTTCAGGACGTGGGGGTGCGGTTTACCGCGGCGGGGCCGGGCAGGTTCTCCCTCATGAACATGACCATGCTGGAAAATACCCGGAATGTCCGGCTGATGATCGCCGTCCTTCTGCTTCTGTGGCTGGGCGCCGAGCTCTTTTTCCGGCTGCCCCGGAAGCGGTATGCGATGCTGCTGGTCCTGACGCTGCTGGGTTGTCTGCCCCTGGGGATGGACGGCCTGGGCATGGGGGATGACTTCGGGTTCCATCTGGGACGGATCGAGGCGCTTGCCCAGGGGATCGGGCAGGGCGTGTTCCCGGTGCGCATGGCGGGATTTTTCAACGACGGGGCAGGCTATCCCACGGGCGTCTATTACGGGGACCTTTTCCTGATCCTTCCGGCGCTTCTGCGCCTGGCGGGTTTCTCCGTGGTCTCGGCGTACAAGGTGTATCTGCTGGTCCTCACTTTTGTTACGGCCTTCGCAGCCTATGCCTGCTGCAGGAGGATCTTTGGAGACGACCGGATCGGCATTGTCTGCAGCGCGTCCTATGTGCTGGGGCCTTACCGTCTGGCGGATGTCTATGTCCGCTCGGCCGTGGGGGAGGCCACCGCATTCGCTTTTTATCCCCTGATCGCCCTGGCCGCGTGGAACCTTCTGACAAGGCCGGAGAAGGAAAAGGGGAAAAACAGCGCGCTTCTTGCTGCGGGACTTCTGGGGCTTCTCTATACGCACCTGCTCTCCACGGAGATGGCGGTGCTGGCGCTTCTTGCCGTGGGCCTTTGCCATTTTCGCCGGATGCTGCAAAGGGACGCGCTTTTGCAGCTGGGGATGGCGGCGGCGGGCTTCCTTGTGGCAGGCGCCGCGTTTCTTGTGCCGTTTCTGGACTATTACCTCAAGGTGGACACGGTGGTCCGGGGGGAGATGAGCTTTCCCCACATGATCCAGAAATACGGGGTCTATCCGGGGGAACTGTTCTGCTTCTTCAAGTCCGTGGCGGGCGGGGCCTCCGCCTATCTGCCGGAGCGGATGCAGATGACGCCCGGCATGCTGCAGATGGGAGGGCTGACCCTGGCGCTGGTCCTCTGGGGAAAAGGAAAGGCGGACCGGACTATCCGGAAGCTGACGGTGGCGTCGCTTCTGGCCCTTTGGGTCTCCTCCAGCGTTTTCCCCTGGGATGCGCTGGCAGGGCATTCCCGGATCGGGCAGTTCCTGGCCCAGGTGCAGTTCCCGACCCGCTATCTGGGCATCGCCATGGTGTTTCTCATGCTCCTCCTGGGGGCTTCGCTCCGGCAGGGACTGCGGTGCGGGATGCTGTCCATGAAGGCCTGCGGCGCTGCGGCCCTTTGCCTGTCCCTGGTCACCGCCTGCGGGTTTGTGAGCTCCTTTTCGGAGATCCGCTCCCAGTCCCGGTTCCTGGATACCCCGGAGCTTCCCCAGTATACCTATCACTACAGCCTGCGAAGGGGCATCGGCGGAAGCGAGTACCTGATGAGCGGCACGGACATTGCCCGGCTGCGCCCGGAGATCGAGACGGACGGGGCCGAGGTCCGGGTGCTGGAGGAAGCAGGCGTGCGGATGGTGATGGAGGCCAGCTCGCGGGAGGCGGGCAGCGTGACGCTGCCGCGCTTTGCCTATCCGTACATGCAGGTCACGGGACCGGAGGGGACGCCGCTTCCCACGCAGGAGGCGGACAACCACCGGATCCGGGTGCTGCTTCCGGCAGGCTTTTCGGGCACCCTGAAGGTCGATTTTCATGAACCCGTGGCCTGGCGCATTGCGGAGGCGGTCAGCGTCCTTGGCGCAGCGGCGGCAGTGCTTTGCCTTGGACGGAGACGACATTCTGGAGGAAAGGCATCATGAATCCACAACGCAGACTGCGCTGGCAGGAGGGGCTGCTCTTTGCGGGCATCGCCGGCTTCCTGCTGCTCTTTTTCGGACGGCTGCATCCCTATCTGCCCTATGACGGGGATGACTGGGCCTATCTGTTCTACTCCCGGGGGGCGCTTCCCATCTGGGGGTACTGGAATCCCGGGAGGATTTTTCCTGAAATCGTCCGTCCCCTGACGGCCTTTGCCGCGTTTCATTTCGTGCTGCCCCTTGCGGGGGACATCAGCTGGAGACTGGCCCTCGTCACGGCGGTCATGCTGACGGGCGCCGTTCTTTTCTACCTGCTGTCCCTTCGGCGCCTGCTGCTTGACAGGACGGCCTGCGGCGCGCCGCTTGCGGACGGGCTGTGCCTTCTTTTCCTGGTGCTGCACTTTCTGCTGTTTCGAAGCGCCCGGGACAACAATGTCCACCTGCTGTACAGCATCGACATGAACACGGTCTTTTATTACCTGATTCCGTCCCTGCTGTCCATGGGCCTGGCTTTCCGCTGGACGGCGGGCGGGGAGGCGTTTTCCCGGGTCCTCTGCCGGGAGCATCCCCTGCGGCAGGGGATGCTCCTTGCGGGCATGTATCTGTGCATCTTCTCCACCCTGATGTCCGGGGCCATCCTGCCGGCTTTTGCCGCGGTGAGGCTGCTTTGGGCCATCCTCTCCGGAAAGAAAAGCCAGCCGCTTCGGGAGCGGCTGGAGGGGGAAGGATGGAGCCTGGTGGCGCTGGCGCTGTATCTTGCCATGCTCCTCTTTGAGGCATCCGGCGCCCGGGCGGGACAGCTGAGGGAGAGGACGAGCCTGGCCGGGGGGATGCTGGAGGCGGCAAGGGCAGTCCTTGGCCGGCTCCGGGAGGTGAATCCCCTGGCCGCGGGCACGTGTCTCATGGGGCTCTTTGGAGGCTTCCTGGCCGCGGGCAAGGCGGAGGGAGCCCGGAGGGAAATGGGGATGGTGTTCCTGTCTGGGGCGTTGCTGGGGGCCGGGATCACGGGAATCTGCGCCCTGAGCATTCCGGCATATGCCGCGCGGGTGGACGTGCTCTTTGGCGCATGGTCCTGTCTGCTGGCATCCGGCGTGCTGGGAATGGCCCGTCTCCTGGAGGGAAGACGGGTCCTCGGGGTGCTGCTTCCGCTCCTTGCGCTGGTACTGGCCTTTGAGTGCGGGACCCGGGGGCACACCTTCCGGGAGGGAAATGTGAAGAACTGCTCCCCGGAGCGCTGCGTGCAGACCAACAACGCCATCCTCCGTCAGGTGATGGCGGCGGATGCGTCCGGGAGCTTTGCCGCGGAGATTGCCGTGGACAGCGCGGAGCGCTTCTCCTTTACGGCCAGCGCCATGGAATCGATGCTGCTCAACCAGGGAATGGCGACCTCGGAGCTGGGCCTTGTGACCCGGGTGGACCCCGAATTTGATGAACACTTTGGCATCACCGCCGCAAAATAGGAACCGCAGGAGGGGCGCAATGCAGAAGAGGGAAAAGATCTCCCGTGGCTTTCGGGAAGGGGCGGGTGCTGCGGCTATTCTGGCATCGGGAGAGGTGCTGACCCGTACCCTGCAGTCCGCTCCCGGAATTCCCTTTTGCGCGGGTCTTGCGGTGCTCCTTCTTCTGTGTCTGCGGGAGGTCCGGCTTCGCCCCCTGGCTCCCCGGGAGCGGGCGTTTGCCCTTGGGGCTTCCCTGCTGCTGTCCCTGCTCGTGGTCCTGGGGGCCCACATTTCCATCGGGGGCCAGGTGTTTTTCGGCTCCATCCACGAAAACCGGATCCTTCCCTTTGGCCCCGTGGACCTGGTCCGGGGAATCGGGATGGTCCCGGCCCTTGCGCTCCTGGCGGCGGGGCTGCTTCGCCTGCCCCTGCA
>OMRS01000021.1 GCA_900313545.1 uncultured Eubacteriales bacterium
CACGGCAGCAGCGAGGTCCGCCTCGGCCTGGAGCTGTGTGAGCAGAACCTGGGAGAAGGTCATCTCCGTGATCTCCTGGTTCTGTGAAAGCGTGTAGCTGAGGGAATACAGCACCGCCTGCTGGTCCACGCTGGGAACATAGGTGTTCCATTCGATGCCGCACAGGGACTGCCCGTCGGACAGCCCCCAGCACCAGGCGTGGCCGGCCTCCTGAAGACCCAGAAGATGCAGAGTGCCGGAGGAAACGGTCCCTTCATTTATGAACGGGGTCATGAGGTCTCCCACGTGCCGGCCGAAGGGATCCGCCACATCCCGGGTGCGCAGGTTGACCTCCAGAATCTGATCCTTCTGCATTTTGTCCGTGCCGCGGGTCTTGATGATGCCGAAAGGATACTGGAACAGGAAGGTGTCCGGGTGGGCGGGATCTGCCGTTCGGGCAGGGTCGTTCTGAGGCGGCATCAGGTTGCAGCTGTCCGCAAGAGAGATCAGCCACCGTTCCGCATTGACCTCATCCAGCAGTTCGATCTGCGCAGCGGCGACGGCAAGTGTCATCCACAGGCACAGGATCAGGATCCGGAGGGCGGTGTTCTTCATATTTCCTCCACAAGGGGTTGTTCTTGAACGGTTTTATGCTATAATAAACAGACATGCATCTGCATGTATTATATCAGATTGAAGTCCATTGAAGAAAGAAGGATTTGTCAAATGTCTGATCAACTCAAAGAGGGGTGTGCTCCCGAGGAATGTGGCACCAGACCGGAATGCTCCGGCTGCTCCAAAAGTCCGTCAAAACCCGAAGTGCTCCGCCATCCGCAGATCCGGAAAACCATCGGCGTGGTCAGTGGAAAAGGCGGTGTCGGAAAATCCCTGGTCTCCGGACTGCTGGCAGCTTCCTTTGCCCGTCAGGGAAAGAGAAGCGCGGTGCTGGATGCGGATATCACAGGTCCTTCCATTGCCCACATGTTCGGTGTTCGGGAGAAGGCCATGGGAGACGGTGAGAAAATCTATCCTGCCGTGACTCCGGAAGGAATCCAGCTGATGAGTATCAACATGCTGCTTGAGAAGGATGAGGATCCTGTCATCTGGCGCGGTCCTGTGCTGGCCGGAGTGATCAAGCAGTTCTGGGAAGATGTCGCCTGGGAAAATGTGGATACCATGGTCATCGACATGCCTCCTGGAACCGGAGATGTGCCTCTGACCGTTTTCCAGACGCTCCCCCTGGACGGCATTGTCATTGTCGCCACGCCTCAGGATCTGGTGGGCATGGTGGTCAATAAGGCGGTGAACATGGCCCAGATGATGAACATCCCGATTCTGGGCATCATCGAGAACATGTCCTATGTGATCTGTCCGGATTGCGGCCGCTGCATTGACGTCTTTGGAACAGCCTCGTACAAACGGATGCATTCAGATGAACTGCCGGTACTGGCTGAGGTTCCCATCAATCCGTCCTTTGCCCAGCAGTGTGATGCCGGAAAAGCCGCTTCCATCAAGTCTTCCGAGATCGACAAGGCTGCAAAGGAGCTGATCCGCAGCCTCTCCCTGTAAGGATTTCCGGGCTCATTGCTGAGCCCGGTTTTTTTCTTCGCCAAGAAAATCCAGCAGCATTCGGGAAGCCATGGCCCGGTGACTGAACCGGTTCTTCTCTGTCAGGGAGATTTCAGCCATGGTTTGCCCGTTGTTGCACAGGAAGAGCGGATCATATCCGAATCCTCCTGTTCCGCGGGGCTCATGGAGGATTTCCCCTTCACAGGTTCCTCTGAAGACGTGCATTTCTCCTCCGGGCAGACAGTAGGCCAGGGCTGCCACGTACCGTGCGGTTCTGGGAGAAGGAATGCCCTGCAGTTTTTTAAGCAGGAGGCGGTTGTTGGCATCGTCATCCCCGTGATGGCCGCAGAAACGCGCACTGTAGACCCCCGGTGCCCCGTCGAGAGCGTCCACTTCCAGCCCGCTGTCATCCGCCAGTACGGGAAGCCCGGTTTTTTCCATCACGGCACGGGCCTTGATCCGGGCATTTTCCTCAAAGGTGGTCCCGTTTTCTTCAATTTCTTCCAAGACACCGGCTTCTCGCATGGAAATGACATTGTAGGTATCTCCCAGCAGACGGCTGAATTCCCGGATCTTGTTGGGGTTGGCTGAGGCCACCACCAGGGTCTTTTTTTGCATAGCTTTTCTCCTTTTTATGGGGTCAGGGCGGGCGTCAGGCAGACTTGACGCCGCTTCTTTCAGTGATTACACTGATCACAGGAAACCAACGCTTCCAGGAGGACCAGGGATACATGGATGGAATCATTTTTCGCGTGTTGACACGGGAACTGGCCGACAGACTTGTCGGCGGCAAAATCGAAAAAATCGTTCAGTGTGAAAGTGACGAACTGAGGCTTCAGATCCGTTCAGGCAAGGAACGCTTTACACTGGTGCTCAGCGCATCCGCTTCCTCCGCGAGGATTCATCTCACCCGCGGGACCAAGCCTGCGCTGCCGGAGGCTCCCATGTTCTGCATGCTGCTGCGCAAGTATATCGGAAATGGCAGAATCTCCGCGATTGACCAGATCAGCAGCGACCGGATTCTGCGCATGACCATCGCCTGTCTCAATGAACTGGGCGATCCGGTCAACCGGGTCCTTTTGACGGAGATCATGGGGAGGCATTCCAACATCATTCTGTGCCAGCCGTCCCTGACCATCATCGATGCCATCAAGCATGTCTCAGAGCAGGAGTCCAGGGTGCGCCAGATTTCTCCCGGACTGCACTACCGGACACCGCCGCTTCAGGAGAAAATCGATCTGGAGAACATCAGAAACGATCTGTATCTTACGCTTTTTCAACAGCATTGTGAAGAGTCCCTTCCCCGTTTTATCAGCCGTGCTTTCTATGGCTTTTCCCCTCAGGCAGCCAGGGAAGCCTGTCTTCGCATGACCCTTTCCCAGGATACCGCCGCTGCCGAGATCGGTGCACAGCGCATTCTGGAGAGCCTGACCCGCTACGTTCATTCTCTGCAGACCTTTGGCTCCCCTGCGCTCCTTCGCAATGAGGAGGGCGGTCTTGAAGGCGTGTATGCTTTTCCGCAGCAGACCCTTTCCGGAAACTGGACACTCTGCGCAACAGCCAGCGAGGCGCTGGATGCCTATTATACCGCACGGGACGGCGAAGAACGGATCCGGCAGAAGGTGTCCCCCATGCTTCACACGGTTTCCTCCCTGCTTGACAAGGAGCACAGGAAACTGGACATCCAGCGCAGGGTCCTTGATACTGCCCGGGAGGCCGATCAGCTCCAGAAATTCGGAGAACTGCTGCAG
>OMRS01000012.1 GCA_900313545.1 uncultured Eubacteriales bacterium
AATCTTCGTTATTGCAATATTTCTCCAAGATGCGTTTCACCCTATTCCAAGTCCGTGATGCTTTATGACACTTGAGGCACAGCATATATTCGATCTCATTGATTTGTGTATTTAAATTCCACTTGCCTCCCAGAGGGGGTGGAATTTTGATTTTCAAGTTTCATTTTCACTTCACAGAGCTGTGAGCACGGCAACCTTTCTTGACAAATAGCCGTTTTTCCTGTATATTGAACACACATCGGGAAACCGATTAGGGCTGGTCGTAAGACCTTGGTCCACCGAGACGGCGTGGGGATCCCGCGCCATTTTTTTATACTCAATTTACATTGGAGGCAAGGCTCGTGGCAGAGAAGATTTTGAGCTGCTTCATAGACGAAGCTGATTCCGTATATAGCTGCCATTGCAATTCAATGCTAGAATAGCATAAGATGGTGAGTTATAACTTGAAAAAGGCTATTTTTTGTATTCTATAAGAAATCTATCATCCTCTCAGCGATCACAAATCCCGTCTACCTGTGCGCTATGCAAGGTGACGGGATTTTTCTAGTGTCGCATCATTGTCAGATCAGTTCCTCTTCGGTTGGGTCTACTTCAGGCAGATCGGCGAAACGAGTAGAGATGGCATACAACACAAAACATTCTGGCCTGCTCTCTGAATTGATGGAGCCATCTGAATTTCTCGAAAAATTTATCTCCAACACCCTCGATGAATCATTGGTGTTACTATGATATTGTGACATCAATATTGAAGGAGGGACGAGACAGTGTCATCGATTGTGAAATATAAGGATCCCAAACGGGGAATGACGGTGGTATATGAGTCAACATCTCATTACGACCCTGTAACCAAGAAATCCAGACCAGCCAAAAAAACCATCGGTACCTATAATGAAGAGACTGGTGAGATTATTCCTTCGTCCGGAAAGCGGGGACACGTCAAAGGCTCAAAAAACAAGAAAAAGGAAGTAGCGGCCAAGAACACCGACTTGACCTATCAATCTATGTATGAGGAGACTATGAAGACTGTTTCCAGTACCCGGTTTTCTTTGCACCAGTCTTTCTGTGTCATGCCACTTGCCATCTGCTGCTCTATGCGTGCCTTCCATCTGATGACTGCCTCATCGTGCTGACTCATTGCCACGATTGACCACACCTCGCATCATTCGTGATGATGCCAGTATAATCCTGCCAGGGTGTGTTTTCTATGGTTGGAATAGACACCCCTTACGACCCCCGGGCGCTTTTCCCTCTTCCCGCCGAAGCCGCGCCCGGCTCCGGCTTTCGGGGTGGTGCATCCTGATAATGAAAACCCGTCTCCGGAGTGCTCCGGAGACGGTGCTTGTTTCCTTAGTAATTCTCGTGGATCTCGATGTCCTTGTAGCGGGACATTCCGGTACCCGCGGGGATCAGCTTGCCGATGATGACGTTCTCCTTGAGGCCCATCAGCGGATCCTCCTTGCCCTTGATGGCGGCTTCCGTCAGGACGCGGGTCGTCTCCTGGAAGGAGGCGGCGGAAAGGAAGGAATCCGTGGCCAGTGCGGCCTTGGTGATTCCCAGCAGGATCCTCTTGGCCACGGCGGGACGCCCGCCCTCGTTGAGGACCCGCTCATTCTCGCGCTCGAACTGGAAGATATCCACCATAGAGCCCGGAAGCAGGTTGGTGTCCCCGGATTCCTCCACGCGGACCTTGCGCAGCATCTGATGGACGATGACCTCGATGTGCTTGTCGCCGATGCCGACGCCCTGCAGGCGGTACACCATGAGCACTTCCTTGAGCAGGTGCTCCTGAACCGCCTTCACGCCCAGGATGCGCAGCAGGTCGTGGGGATTGATCTGGCCCTCGGTCAGCTCATCGCCCGCGTTGACGAAGTCGCCCTCCTTCACCTTGAGGCGGCTGCCGTAGGTGATGGGATAGGTGCGGATCGTGTTGCCGTCCGCGCTCTTCACCACAATCTCGCGGCGCTTGCGGGTCTCCGCCATGCCGACCTCGCCGGAGATCTCCGCCAGAATGGCCTCACGCTTGGGCTTTCTGGCCTCAAAGAGCTCCTCCACGCGGGGAAGACCCTGGGTGATGTCCTTCTCGGAGGCCACGCCGCCGGTATGGAAGGTCCGCATGGTCAGCTGGGTGCCGGGCTCGCCGATGGCCTGCGCGGCCACGATGCCCACCGCCTCGCCGATGTTCACATATCCGCCGTGGGCCAGGTCCTGTCCGTAGCACTTGACACAGATGCCGGTCTCGTTGCGGCAGGTCAGGACGCTGCGGATCTGCACCTGCTTGATGCCGCAGCCCACGATCTCATTGCCCTTTTCGAAGCTGATCATCTCGTTGCAGGGCACGATCACTTCGCCGGTCTCGGGATTGACCACGTCCTCGGCGGCCACGCGGCCCACGATTCTGTCGATGAGCTTCTCGATGGGATCATGCTCGGAGCCGATGGCGCTGACGGTGATGCCGCGGATCTTCTCGTGCCGTGAGGCGAAGCAGTCCACCTCGCGGATGATCACCTCCTGGGACACGTCCACCAGACGGCGGGTCAGGTATCCGGAGTCCGCGGTACGCAGGGCCGTATCGGACAGCGCCTTGCGGGAGCCGTGGGAGGACTGGAAGAACTCCAGCACCGAGAGGCCCTCGCGGAAGTTCGCCTTGACGGGCATTTCCAGAGGACGGCCGGTCGGGGAGGCCATCATGCCGCGCATGCCGGCCAGCTGGGAGACCTGGGAGATGGAACCGCGGGCACCGGAGTCGGTCATCATGCGCACAGGGTTGAATTCATCCATGTGGTTCATGATCTTGCCCTTGATCTCATCGGTGGTCTTGCTCCAGATGGCCACCACGCGGGTATAGCGCTCCTCGTCGGTCAGCAGGCCGCGCTTGAACAGCTTCTCGATCTGGCGCACCTCCTGTTCGGCGCCGGACAGGATGCCCGCCTTCTCAGGCGGCACGATGATGTCGCTCACCGACACGGTGACGGCGCCG
Organism: uncultured Eubacteriales bacterium; assembly: GCA_900313545.1. Next base: position 2,978 of record OMRS01000012.1, read on the forward strand.
ATGGTGGAGTACTTGTAGCCCATGGCCTTGATGTTGTCCAGCACCCGGGCGGTCTCGCTGACCCCGTGCTTCTTGAAGCACATGTCCACGATTCTGCCGAGCTCCTTCTTGCCGACCTTCTTGTCGATCTCCAGGCGGAACATGTCGTCCAGCGTCTCGCGGGGCTGGAAGCCCATGTCCTGGGGAAGGTTGCTGTTGAGGATCAGCAGGCCGAGGCTGGTCTCCACGCTGCGGCGGTAGGTCCGTCCCTGCCACTCGCGGGTCAGGCGCACGCGGATTTTGGCCTGCAGGTTCAGCTGCCCGGTCAGGTAGGCCATCATGGCCTCGTCCTCATTGGCGAAGGAACGTCCCTCGCCCTTGGCGCCCGGACGGATGCAGGAGATGTAGTAGCAGCCGATGACCATGTCCTGGGAGGGAGAAATGACGGGCTTGCCGTCCTGGGGCTTCAGGATGTTGTTGGCGCAGAGCATGAGGAAACGTGCCTCGGCCTGTGCTTCC
>OMRS01000407.1 GCA_900313545.1 uncultured Eubacteriales bacterium
ATCCGGGAATTCTCCGGAGAAGGTTTCCCCAGCAGCAGTCCCCCGATAATGCATCCGATGGAGATCAGCGACAGGGTCACGGCCAGCACAATCTGGCCCATCTTACCGTTCACAGCCTGTTCTCCTTTCAGTACTCAAGACCGTCCGTCAGCGTCACGAAACGGAACTGCTTGCGATTGCCTTCCATGTATCCCAGATAGCGGTCCAGGATCTCGGCCATGTCAATGTCTTCCGCATACGGGTCGGAAAGGCTCAGCACGGCACCTCCGCGGGTGGCGGCAATCATGCTGTTCAGGATATCCGCATCGGTGATCACCACATCCTTGCCGTTTTCATCCACGGCCTTTTCAATGCGCTCCTGGCTCTTGTAGATTCCCTCAATGGCCCATGTGAAGCCGCTGTCATACACCGCCGCCATGCCGTCCTTGCTGGTTTCCTCCAGCGGCGGACGGAAATACGTGGTCAGGGCCGGCATGCCGGAATCCAGCATCAGGTCCCCCATGATGCTGGCAAGATTGTCATAGGCCTTCTTTGCATCCGCCTGGAAGATCCGGGTGTCCAGCTCCGCCTGCTGCATCCCCGCATTCCCGGCAACGGAGGCGACCAGCAGCGGTTCAAAGCTCTTGTCCGCCCGGATGGCGATGGCATGTCCGCCGGCCGCGATGGCCCTGAAAAGGTTGGGGTTCCAGTCCGACACCTCGGTGCGGACAAAGAACGTGGCCTTCGCGTTGTGCTTTTCGAGCACCTTGAGAATCGGCGTGGTGAAGGCGTCCTGTTCGCTGTCGTTGAAGGTCAGATAGACATATCCCGGGTGTCCGGGGATCACGCCGGTCTTGTCGATCTTCCTGATTTCATTCTCATCAAACCCGATCAGGGTATCCGGCTTGTTCATCCACGGCGCGCCGATGTAGCGCATGGTCATGGTGGAGGCCACATCCGCCAGGAACTGTCCCCTGCGGATGAGTCCCCGCACGCTGGGCAGGATCTGATTGGTCGTCAGGGGATAGTGCCACAGGTAGCGTCGGTTTTCCAGCATGTCGTGATATGCCTTCAGGGGATACACGCACCGCTGGGTGGCAAAGATGTACACCAGCCTGGCGCTCATTTCATTGCTGTTGAGGAACTGCCCCAGTTCAAAATGCACCAGTTCCCCGCGGTGGATGGTCCGGTCAAAGCGGGACAGGATGTCCAGCATGATCTCGTCCTCATGCCCTGTCTTGCGGGTATCCTGTGCCCGGACCGGGAGCAGGTAGCTGGTAGTCAGCGAGAAGCCGCCGGCACTGGCGGCCTTGAGAAGGTTGAAGTCCTGGTCGTAGGGCACATACACCGGCAGTTCCTTTTCATAGCCGAACTGCAGGCGGATCTCCTCGTCCACGGAAATCATCTCCGTCAGATACTCCTCGGCCGACGGGCTGTCGATATCCGGCACGAAGATCCCCAGCTCATGTCCGTCATTGAGCACCCGCATCACCCGTTCGCGCTGGTGCACGGCCTCATTCAGGGTGACGTAGAACATCCCCTTCCCGTTCAGGGCCTTCAGCACCTTGAGCACATTGTCGAGTTCCTCATCATTGACCAGGTTCTGGAAGGAGAAGATGGCCCCTTCCTCAATGGTATCGATTCTCCTGAGCGGGTAGGCCAGGCCCCAGCTGCTGCGCCACACGGCCAACCGCTGCTGCGCCTTGATACGCGCGTTGGTGTCCACCAGGGCATCCAGCAGCGCCTCCAGGTGCTCCCCTTCGTTTTCAATGCCGCTCTCCGGCAGGTGGATGCGCACGATGTCCCCGCGGTTCACCCCCAGCAGCAGCTTTCCGGCAATGTCCTGGTCCACGCAGTCCGCCAGAGCGATTTCCGACTTGGTGACCACGATATTGTCAAAGCCCAGGGCACTGATGGCCTTGCGGGCCTCCATCCCCGGCGTGACCACGGACATGACCGGGACGTGAATCATGCCGTAGGCGGCCCGGAGCACAAAGGACACCGGGCAGAGCATGCGCACCATTTCCTCCCCGCGGGCCGTGTCCATGGTCCCCACCTGGTCCTCGTAGAGAAGCCCCACCGGGCAGCCCCGGTCCAGCAGGATGTTGATCGCCTCGTAGTTGCGGATCATCTCTCCCTCGGTAAAGAAGAAATGTCCCGTCAGGTCCCGGTTCTCCAGGATTTCCTCAATGGCCATCATCTGGTCCGGGCTGGAGCATCCGGTAAACACCAGCTGCACCCGTTCGCCGGTAAACCTGGGCATCTGCTCCTGCACCTGGGCGGCATCCTCGTCGCTGAGCAGCAGATAGCGGTTCAGTGCTTCCGAAAGGTCCGTCTGGGTCATCTGCATCTGGGTATTGCTGTAGCGGGCATTGTCGCTGGCCCTGCGGTAGGTGACGTACCTCAGGGCGCCAAGGCCGACAATGGCCAGGACCAGCGCGGCGATGACAATGATGGCCACCACCGTCACAAACCTTTTGCTCACTTGACTTTCCCTCCGTCAGGTACTGGGCAGCATGCTCTTGAGCCAGTTGAACCAGCGCTGCCACATGGGCAGGATGGACTGTTCGATTCTCGTTCCCGCAGACATGGGATATCTGTAGAAATAGCTGTTGGTATTGCGGACCTCGGAGATGGTCATGTCCGAGTACACCGCATCGTAGACATCGTCGGACTTGGGGCGCCCGGTGACCTTTTCGATGTCATCGGACACGCCCGCGCCGAAAACTACCGTTCCGCGTCCCGAGGACTCCACCTGCAGCTGGTCCACCACCTGCACATTGTCCACCCAGATGGACAGACGGTCCCCCAGCAGGCGCAGCCGCAGCCGCCGGTTGATCCGGTCGCTCATCTCATAGAGCGGCTGGGTCTCCTCCTCCGAGGATGCCACCCGGGTATTGAGCAACCGGTTGAGCTCCTGCTGGAGGCTCTTGCGCCTCTGTTCATCCGGTTCGTTTTTCACCAGCACCCGCTGCAGCGCGACCCTGGCGGCCAGTTCATCCTCCGCCGCGGTCAGCGTCCCGGAACCCAGGTTGTACAGGTTCTTGCGGAACAGCACCTCGCTGCGGTCCGCCGCGTTGCGGACAAAGAGCCGGTTGTCCTCCACGGACACCTGGATGCCCACGGAGCCGTTGCGGTCCGAGCGCAGGTAGATGGACTGCTTGCCCACCACGGTGCCCTTGAGGGTCACCTGCAGCTCAAAGTCATCCAGCATGAGGTTCTTGACGGTCATGCGGGCCTCGCTTCTGGGTTCGGTGGTCAGCACGATGTCCCGCGCGTTGAACTCTGCAACGCCCGCGTCCACATACCACCTCTGGGCCTCCATCTCATCGCCCACGGAGAAGACCACGTCATCTCCCGTGTCGTCCCACAGGCGCATCATCAGGTGGTTGGTGGAAAAATAGTCCTGCACCTGCAGCCGGGACAGGTCATAGCAGGAGACCTTGAGCGTGTTGAGCGCCGTCCCCATCCGGTTGAAATTGAGGCTGAAGTTCTTTTCGATCATCTCCCGGTTGA
>OMRS01000081.1 GCA_900313545.1 uncultured Eubacteriales bacterium
ATGTATTTCATCCTGAACTACACCAAGATCGGCACCTACTGCAACGCCATCGGCAGCAACGAGTTCACGGCCAAGAACATGGGCATCGATGTCAAGAAGTACAAGCTCATCGGTTTTGCGCTGCTGCACTTCTTTGTGGGCATCATGGCCATCCTGACGGTGTCCTACGGCACCACCATGACCGCTCTGACGGGCATGAGCACCATGAGCCGGAACTTCCAGCCGCTCATGGGCACCTTTTTCGGCGTGGCCTTCAGAAAGTACGGAACGCCGATTACCGCAATCATCATCGGTGAGTTCATCATCTCGATCATTTTCAACGGATTTGTGGCACTGGGCGCGCCTACCACCATTCAGAACGTGGTGACCGGCGGTGCGCTGCTGGTGATCGTGGCGCTGACAGCCCGGGGCGGCAAGGGCTCCGTCGTGAAGTAAGGAGGGGCAGATGGAAAAGAACATCCTGCTCCGTGCGGAGCATATCGACAAAAAATTCGGCATCACCCATGCCGTCAATAACGTGTCCCTGACCATCGCGGCCGGGGAAATCCGTGGCCTGATCGGTGAGAACGGCTCCGGAAAGAGCACATTCTCCCAGATGCTGTGCGGTATCTATACCATCGGCGGGGGCACCTTCACCCTGGACGGAAAGGAACTGCATATCCGCAACCAGGTGGAGGCCAACAACGCCGGCGTGTCCATCATCGTGCAGGAAATGGGAACCCTCTCCGGCCTGACGGTGGCCGAGAACATCTTCCTGGGGCATGAGGATCCCTTTGTGCATCACGGCATCAAGGATTCCCGCAAGATGAACCAGGAGGCCCAGCGCCTGCTCAATGAGTACGGCTTCACCTCCATTCAGGCCTCCAAGATGATCGACCAGTACAATTTCGAGGACCGCAAGCTCATCGAGATTGTCAAGGCGACGTATATGAAGCCCAAGATCCTCATCGTGGACGAAACCACTACGGCCCTGTCCCAGAACGGACGACTGGAACTGTACAAGATCATGGACCAGGTCCGTGCGGACGGACGCTCGGTGATCTTCATCAGCCATGACCTGGGCGAGGTGCTGGAGCATACCGATTCCGTGACCATCCTTCGCGACGGCGAATACATCGACACCGTGCAGACCAAGGATGTGACGGAGGACGACCTCAAGCGCCTGATGGTGGGCCGCGAGATCGGTTCCGCCTATTACCGCACGGACTACGGTACGCCCATCAGCGATGAGGTGGTTCTCAAGGTGGATTCTGTGACGGTTCCCGGACAGATATACAACATCAGCTTTGAACTGCACCGGGGCGAAATTCTGGGCTTCGGCGGCCTGTCCGAGTGCGGCATGCACGAGGTGGGCAAGGCGGTCTTCGGTGCATCCTGGGACCGTACCGGCAGCGTGACCCTGAAGGACGGCACGGCGATCAACAGCATTCCCACGGCCATCAAGCATTCCGTGGCCTATGCCTCCAAGGACCGGGACAATGAATCCATCATCATCAACGAATCCATCCGCAACAATGTGGTCCTGCCCTCCCTGGATGACCTCGCCACCAACTATGTGCTGAGCAAAAAGAAGCTGGACAGCTTCGCCAATGAGCATGCCACGAGGATGCAGACCAAGATGCAGAACGTGCACCAGTTTATTTCCGACCTTTCAGGCGGAAACAAGCAGAAGGTGGTGCTGGCCCGCTGGCTCGGCAAGGGCAGTGACATTCTGGTGCTGGACTCTCCCACCCGCGGCATTGACGTCAAGGTCAAGCAGGCCATCTATGCCCTGATGGGAGAACTGAAGGCGGAAGGCAAGAGCATCATCATGATTTCGGAGGAGATCCCGGAGCTGCTGGGCATGTCGGATCGCATCCTGATCATGAAGGACGGCAGCATCAACGGCGAATTTATGCGCAGACAGGATCTTACTGAAGAAGATCTGATTGCGAAGATGGTCTGAGGAGGTGTGTGAGATGGAAAAGAGAAATCAGGAAAACAGTCAATCCAAAGTCCTCGCATTCCTCGGAAGCGACACCTTTAAGGGCCTGCTGCCTTTCATCGGACTTGTGGTGATTGTCGTGGTCATGAATATCCTGACGGAAGGCAAGATCCTGACCGCCAAGCGGCTGCGGCTGCTGCTGTCCCAGGTCTACTACCCCATGATCGTGGCTACGGGCGTCTTCTTTATCATGACCCTGGGCTCCATTGACTTTACAGAGGGCTCCACCCTGGGCGTGGCGTCCATCGTGGTGAGCTGGCTGTCCTTCTACAGCATTCCCCTGGCGATCGTCGGCGGCATTCTGACCGGTGCGGCAATCGGCGCCCTCAACGGCTTCTTCCATGTGAAATTCAAGCTGCAAAGCTTCATCGTCACGATCTGCACCATGTACCTGTTCCGCGGAGTGTGCGCGTATCTGACCACGGAGACCGCCATTCCGGCCAGCAACACCATCAAGGCGCTGGACCAGGACTGGCTCAAGATCACCATCACCGTTTGCGTGCTGCTGGTGGCATTCTTCCTGTTCAAGTTCACCCGGATCGGCAACGACGTCAAAGCGGTGGGCTCCGGTGAAACCGCAGCCCGGTTTTCCGGCGTCCGCACGGACATGGTCAAGTTCCTGGCCTTCGTGTGCGCAGGCGGACTGACGGGTCTGGCGGCCTTTGTCAACGTGATCAAGGTGGGTTCCATTACTTCCACGGCAGGCAACCAGCTGGAGACGCAGATTCTGATTTCACTGGTGCTGGGAGGACTGCCCATCACGGGTGGCGCCAAGGTACGTTTCTCCAATATCGTGGTGGGTACGCTCATGTACACCGTGCTCAACAACGGTCTGGTCATGATGGGCTTTGAATCTGCCACGCAGCAGCTGATCAAGGGAATCATCTTCCTGATCTTTGTCGCACTGACCATTGACCGCAAGGCGCTCAAGGTGATCAAGTAAGGCAGAAGGAGACTCTCCCAACTCAATTCGGGTAATCAATCCTGACAGGAGCGGACGGAAACGGCCCTCCTGTCTTTTTTGCGGAGAACAGCATTTCCCGAATGCAGCATCCCGGGAAGAAATCCCATTCCCGCATCGTCGTATTGCTGGATCGCGGATGAGCTTCATGAAGAACAAACCGTATCGGTCCAGTCTCTGTTTGTTGTTAAAGAAAGGATGGTTTTATAATGAAAAAGTGGATAGCTTTCATGTTGGCGTGCATGCTGTTGCTGGCCTGCGCTCTGGGCGTGGCCCAGTCGAAGCCGACAGACACCGTGGTGTCTCTGAAATTCAACGAGGAACAGATCAAGGCGCTTGGCACCGAAGAACTGGCGGGCATGGCGGCTTTCTTTGCCGACAGTGAGGTGGAAGTGCACAGCCAGGATGACCTGGTCATCCTGTCCCTGAAGGCCGGCGGAAAGAAGCTGGGGGACATTGCCCTGCAGCAGAAGGAAGAAGGATTTCTGCTCACCTCCAGCCTGCTGGAGGAGAAGGGCATCCTGATCCCCGTGGAAATGCTGAAGGAGATCATGGGCAATACGGAGACGGCGTCCAGCCAGATCGCTTCCCTCAACTTCTCCATGGACAATACCACGGCCGCATTGACCGCCAATTCGAAATATGAACAGATCAGCGTGGATGACCTGCACTGGGAGACTGTGGGAGCCGTTGCTCCCGTGAATGCTGTTCAGATGAACATCACCACCGAAGGACTCGACAAGATCGTTGACGCCCTTGGCGCGGATTTCAAGGCTGCAAACTTCCCCTTTGAAATGCTCCAAATGAAGGACAAGGACGGCAACACCATGGATGCAGAGACCTTTGTTGCCAGTCTGAAGGAATTCCTCAGGGACAATCAGCCTGAAAAGGAGCCCCTTCTGGTGATTCAAATGGGCATGGATGAAAAAGGGGAGATGGTTCATGCCTCCGCAAATGCGAATGTCCGGGTGGAAAAGAAACTGAAGGCAGCGGAAGGTGAAGAGGCCAAGACCGTCAAGGCCAGTGTCCTCGACTATGCGGTTTACAACGTCATGACTTCTGAGGAGGACGAAAGCAGGTACTGGGACGTGATCGTTGGCCAGCAGCTTACAGAGGAATCAGAAGACCTGGATACGGACACCCACTACGTGGAATTTGCGTTCTATCCCGAGGACAAGTCCTGCTATATGGAGTTTGGCACAGTGAAGGATGACAACTACACGGCCACCCTTTCCGCGAGTGCTGAATATACTGCCGCCGAGGATGGGAAATCCTCTTCTCTGCTGGTCAGCGTCAATAGTGTGAACGGAGACGAGGAGACGGAGATTGTCAGCGTCAAGGGAACCGTGACCGCGAAGGACAACGGAATGACCATCGTGGGAGATGTCTGCATCAACGGGTCCACCGATCCCTTTGTCACCCTGAATGTGGAGCTGAGAGAATGCGAGAAGGTCGATGCCCCCGTTGCTGCGCAGGTGATCAATGCGGAGGAACTCAAGAACGAGGAGAAGCGCAATGAACTGACCGAATCCGTGGTCAGGCTCCTGATGATCCAGCTGCTCAGCGGTGCCGTGGAAGAAGTACCGGCTGCCTGACGGGCACAATATCAAATCCCATGCAGGGACCGATAACGGTCCCTGCTTTTTTTCGTCCCGGGAAACCATGGAAACCTGAAGATATTTATAAATATTATCTCGCAATCCCTTGGGGGATGACCGAACCGGGTTTGAAGACGCTGAGTGACCTTCAGCATGTGATTCCGGGAGCGCGAAAACACGAACCATGGTAGCCATCGACCGATCGTAAACATGCTCCTCTCCGATCTGCCCAGGCAGGGGAGAACCGGATTCCCGTCCCGGAACCGGTGGTCTTCCCCTGCGTGACAGAAGGGAGAGGAGGCCGGAAAGCGTGTCGCCGGGGGACGCTGTGTCTTTTCCGGAACCATGCATTCCGTTCAGTTTGCCCCCTGCGCACCATTCAAAGGATGTCGAGTTCCCGTCTCAAAGTGCAGCAGGTGACCCGGGTCTTCCTGTCTCCATGCTCCCGGGAATCAGCCGGCTTGCTACTGCCGGTGCACGGGAGGAGAGCGGTGCGGGAATGATCCGGGCTGACCGGTCCGGCGCCGCCCTCCGGGAGATGTCCCGCCGCTGTTGTTGTCAGGTGGCGCCCTCCTCGAGGCGTGCCGGAGCGCGGGGGCGCAAAAAGGCCGCAAAGCCGGGTTTTTCCGGGCTTTGCGGCCTGAAGAAAACGGATTATTCGAGTTCGAAGGCGCCGGTGTACAGCTGATAGTACTGCCCCTTTTCAGCGAGCAGCTGTTCATGCGTGCCGCGCTCGATGATGCGGCCGTGGTCCAGCACCATGATCACATTGGCGTTTTTGACTGTGGAAAGGCGGTGGGCGATGACGAAGACCGTCCTGCCCTCCATCAGCTTGTCCATGCCCCGCTGCACGATCTGCTCGGTGTGGGTGTCGATGGAGGAGGTGGCTTCATCCATGATCATGACCGGCGGGTCGGCGACCGCAGCCCGGGCGATGGCCAGCAGCTGCCGCTGACCCTGGGAGAGGTTGTCCCCGTTGTTGGTCAGGAGGGTCTGGTAGCCCTCTGGCAGCCGGGTGATGAAGTCATCCGCGCCGACCAGGCGGGCGGCACCGATGCACTCCTCATCCGTCGCGTCCAGACGCCCGTAGCGGATGTTGTCCATCACCGTTCCTGTGAAGAGGTTGGTCTCCTGGAGCACCAGGGCCATGGAACGGCGCAGGTCGGATTTGCGGATCTTGTTGATGTTGATGCCATCGTAGCGGATCTTCCCGTCCTCGATGTCATAGAAGCGGTTGAGCAGGTTGGTGATGGTGGTTTTGCCGGCACCCGTGGCGCCCACGAAGGCCACCTTATGGCCGGGCTTGGCATAGAGCGTGATATTGTGGAGGATGGGCTTGCCCTCTTCATAGGCAAAGTCCACATCCAGCAGCCTGACATCGCCCTGCAGGGGCGTGTAGGTCATGGTTCCGTCGTGATGGGGGTGCCGCCAGGCCCAGTGAGCGGTGCGGTCCGTCGTTTCCTCCACGATGCCGCCGGGCAGGAACCGGGCGTTGACCAGCGTGACATATCCGTCGTCCGACTCCGGAGCCTCATCGATCATTTCAAAGACCCGGCTGGCGCCGGCGATCGCCATGGTGACGGAGTTGATCTGCTGGGCGAGCTGGTTGACATTGCCGGTGAACTGCTTGGCCATGCCCAGGAAGGGAATGACGATATCGATGCTCAGGGCCGTGACTGTTCCGGTGAACAGGCAGGACAGCGCCAGGTTGGGAATGCGGGTGAGCAGGATCACGCCGCCCGTGACGGCAATGAGGGTATAGAGCACATTGCCGATGTTCATGATGATGGGGCCCAGGATGTTGGCATAGGCGTTGGCGCGGGAATTGTCATGGCACAGCTCCTCATTGAGGGCATTGAAGTCCTGGCTGCAGGCGGCCTCGTGGTTGAAGACCTTGACCACCTTCTGTCCGCTCATCATCTCCTGGATGAAGCCTTCCAGATGTCCCAGGGATTTCTGCTGGCGGATGAAGTAACGGGCGGAGCCGCCGCCCACCAGTGCGGTGGTCAGGAAGATGGCCAGGATGCCCAGGAAGACCACCAGGGTGAGCCAGACGCTGTAGTAAAGCATGATGAAGCACACGGAGAGGATGAGCACCCCGGTCTGCAGCGTGGTGGGCAGGGCCTGGGAGACCAGCTGGCGCAGGGTATCGATGTCATTGGTGTAATGACTCATGATGTCGCCGTGCTTGTGGGTGTCAAAATACCGGACGGGAAGGTCCTGCATGCGCTCAAACATCGTGCGGCGCATCCGGTCCAGGAAGCCCTGGGTGATATAGGCCATGAGCTGGGTATAGGCGATGATGGACCCGATGGACAGGAGATAGAGCACGCCCAGGATCACGACCTTGGGCAGGATCACGGCACTGGCCGCGGACCAGTCTCCGCTTGAGACAAAGGTTCCGATGTCGGCAAGCACCTTCTGCTGGAATACCGCCGGAAGCGCGCTGACCAGGGAGGAAAACAGGATGCAGGCGCCGGTGACGGGGAGAAGGACGGGATAGGCGTGATACAGCATCCCCAGCAGCCGGCGCAGGACGGAAAAGTCGATCCGGCGCGGTTTGGATTTCATCATGCGTCCTTCACCTCCCTGTGAGTCTGCTGTTCGAAGATGTCCCGGTACATGTCGCAGGAGACGAGAAGCTGCTCATGGGTGCCGCTGTCCGTGATGCGGCCGTTGTCCATGACGAGAATCAGGTCGGCATCCTGCACGGAGGAGACGCGCTGGGCGATAATCAGCTTGGTGGTGTCGGGCAGATAGGAGCGCATGCCCTGGCGGATCAGCGCATCGGTGCGGGTATCCACCGCGGAGGTGGAATCATCCATAATGAGGATCTTCGGATGCTTGAGCAGGGCACGGGCGATGCACAGGCGCTGCTTCTGTCCGCCGGAGACGTTGGTGCCCCCCTGGGAGATCCGGGTTTCGTACCCATCCGGGAAAGAGGCGATGAATTCATCGGCCTGGGCGAGGCGGCAGGCTTCCCTGAGCTCGTCCAGGGTGGCGTCCGGATTGCCCCAGCGCAGGTTTTCGGCAATGGTGCCCGAGAACAGCTGGTTCTTCTGGAGCACCATGGCCACGCTGTCGCGAAGGGCGGTCAGGTCGTATTCCCGCACATCCCTTCCGCCCACGCGCACGCAGCCTTTGGAGACGTCATACAGGCGGGGAATCAGCTGCACCAGCGTGCTTTTGCTGGAACCGGTGCCGCCAAGGATGCCCACGGTCATGCCGGAGTCGATATGCAGGTCCACATCCGCCAGGGCATAGTTGCGGGAGGTGTCGGAGTACCTGAAGCTGACTCCCTCAAAGTCGATGGAGCCGTCGGGGATGACGGTGCAGGGATTCTCGGGATTGGTGAGGGAAGGGGTGACCGCCAGCACTTCGTTGATGCGCCGCATGGACTCCAGTGACATGGTCAGCATCACGTAGATCATGGAGAGCATCATCAGGGACATGAGGACCTGAAAGCCGTAGGTGAGCATGGCGGTGATGTGCCCCACGTTCAGGGCGGTGCCGGTGGTGGAGATGATGATGCGCGCGCCCACATACAGGATAAAGATCATGTTGAAGGAGATGCACAGCTGCATCAGGGGCTGGTTGAAGGCGACGATGCGCTCGGCGCGGGTGAAGTCCCGACGGATGGAGTCCGCGGCGGCGGCAAATTTTTCCTTTTCATAGGGCTCCCTGGAGAAGCCCTTGACCACACGGATGGCCCGCACGTTCTCTTCCACGGACTGGTTCAGCTTGTCATATTTGGCAAACACGCGGCGGAAGGCGGGCATGGCAAAGCGGGCGATGGTGATCAGGCCGAAGGCGAGCACCGGGATGACCACGACAAAGGCCGTGGACAGGGGACCGCCCAGGAGGTAGGCCATCACCACGGAAAAGACCAGCATCAGGGGGGAGCGCACCGCGATGCGGATGACCATCATGTAGGCCATCTGCACATAGGTGATATCCGTGGTCAGACGGGTGACCAGGGAGGAGGAGGAAAAGCGGTCCACGTTCCCGAAGGAAAAGGACTGGATCTTTTCAAACATGTCATGGCGCAGGTTCTTGGCAAATCCGGCGGAGGCCCTGGCGGAGGTGAATCCGGCCAGGCCGCCGAAGCACAGGGAAAGCAGCGCCATGAGGACCAGCACCAGGCCGGTGGAAAGCAGCTGCTGCACGGGCAGGCCGGACTGCAGACGGTTGACCAGGTCCGCGGTGATAAAGGGAATCAGGCATTCAATGACCACCTCGCCGACGATGAGCAGCAGGGTGAGAAGGGAGATCCCCCGGTATTCCCGGACGGAGGAAAACAAGCGTTTGAACAAACAGAACACCTCTTGAAAACAGATCGGAAAAGAGGGAATACTGCCATCCGGCAATATTCCCTCCGGTCTTTGTGCAAAATTCTCAGATTTCGAAGATCCAGCCTGCCGGCGCTTCGAGAGTTCCCATCTGGATGCCGGTGAGGGTTTCGTACAGGCGGGTCATGACGGGGCCCATCTGCTCCATGCCGCTGGGGAAGATGAAGTCCCTGCCGTGGTCGTTGATGCAGCCCACCGGGGAGATGACGGCGGCGGTGCCGCACAGTCCGCACTCCGTAAAGGCGCCGGACATGACCTCCTCCAGGGTCACCTCGCGCTGGGTCACCTTGAGGCCGAGGTAGGTGGAGGCGACCTCCACCAGGGAACGGCGGGTGATGGAGGGCAGGATGCTGCCGGACTTGGGAACCACCAGGTTGCCGTCCGCATCCACGAAAAGGATGTTGGCGCCGCCGGTCTCCTCGATCTTGGTGCGGGTCTTGGGATCCAGGTAGATGTTCTCGGCAAAGCCCTGATTGTGGGCGTCCACAATGGCGTGCAGGCTCATGGCGTAGTTGAGGCCCGCCTTGATGTGCCCGGTTCCGTTGGGAGCGGCGCGGTCGAAGTCGCTGATGCGCACGCGGATAGGACGGATGCCGGACTTGAAGTAGGGGCCCACGGGCGTGGTGAAGATGCGGAACTGATAATCCTCCGCCGGCTTGACCCCGATGACGGGGGAAATGCCGAACATGAAGGGGCGCACATACAGGGTGGCGCCGGAGCCGTAGGGAGGAACGTAATCGATATTGGCGCGGACCACCTCACGCACGGCATCCACGAAGCGCTCCTCGGGGAAAACGGGCATCTCAAGCCGCAGGGCACTGTCCCGCATCCGGGCGGCATTGAGGTCCGGGCGGAAGCATACCGTGCGGCCGTCCTTGGTGGTATACGCCTTGAGACCCTCAAAGACGGTCTGGGCATAGTGGAGAACGCCGGCATCCTCGCTCATGGTGATGTTGGGATCCGAGACCAGTCCGCCCTGATCCCAGGCGCCGTGGGTGAAGTTGCTCACATAACGCCAGTCAGTGGGAATGTAGGCAAAGCTGAGGTTACCCCAGTCGATGGGTTTTTTCGCCATAAAGACACTTCCTTTCTGATCCGCGGGAGAATTTTCCGTATTGTACTGCAAAAGGCCACCTGCTTCAAGCATGATTGCAAAATGAAAGGCCTCAGCGTATAATCAGACAGACTGGATTTTTATGCCTGTTGTGCAGAAAAAACCGCGCGCGGCATCCTGGCGCGGGGAAAGACGAGGAAGGACAAGCAAGTGGAAAACAAGAATCACGCCGTGGTGACGGTCCTGGGAAACGACACCATCGGCATTATTGCCAGGGTCAGCGCAGTGCTGGCGGCGCATGACGCCAATATCCTGGACATCTCCCAGACGGTCCTTGGCGGCATGTTCAATATGATCATGATCGTGGACATCTCCCTGAGCGAGTTCTCCGCGCTCTCGGATGAACTGGAGCAGCTGGGGGCGGACATGGGCCTGCAGATCCGCATCCAGCGCAGTGAAATCTTTGACGCCATGCACCGCATCTGAGGTGGACCATGATCAATACATCCGAAATTCTTCAGACGGTGCACATGATCACCGATGAAAAGCTGGACATCCGCACCATCACCATGGGCATCTCCCTGTATGAATGCATCCATTCCGACCCCGCCGAGCTATACCGCAGGGTCTATGACCGCATCACCACAAAAGCGGCGAACCTGGTGGCCACGGGGGAGGAGCTGGAGAAGGAATTTGGCATTCCCATCGTCAACAAGCGCATTTCCGTCACCCCCGCGGCCATGGTTGCCGCAGCCTGCGGGGACCCGCTGACGGTGGCCCGGGCCATGGATGATGCGGCAAAGGAGACGGGGGTCAACTTTATCGGCGGCTATTCCGCCCTGGTGCAGAAAGGCATGACCGACAGTGACCGGCGCCTGATCGCCTCCCTTCCGGAGGCCCTCTCCACCACCGAGCGGGTCTGCGCCTCGGTGAACGTGGCCTCCACGAAGGCGGGCATCGACATGGATGCCGTGCGCCTGATGGGAATCTGCATCAAGGATATTGCCGCTGCCACCGCCGGGAGCGACGGCAGCGGGTGCATGAAGCTGGTGGTCTTTGCCAATGCCGTGGAGGACAATCCCTTTATGGCGGGCGCCTTCCACGGCCCCGGTGAGGGGGACTGCTGCATCAACGTGGGCATTTCCGGGCCCGGCGTGGTCCGGCGCGCCCTGGCCCGGGAAGCCGCCGGGGCCACCTTTGACGTGGTGGCGGAGACCATCAAGCGCACCGCCTTCAAGATTACCCGCGTCGGCCAGCTTGTGGCCCGCGAGGCGTCCGCACGTCTGGGCGTGCCCTTTGGCATCGTGGACCTGTCCCTTGCGCCCACTCCGGCCATGGGCGACTCCGTGGCCCACATCCTTGAGGAGATGGGCGTGGAGACCTGCGGCGGACCGGGCACCACGGCCGCCCTGGCCATGCTCAACGACGCGGTCAAAAAGGGCGGCGTCATGGCCTCGGGCCATGTGGGCGGCCTCTCGGGCGCCTTTATCCCCGTCAGCGAGGATATCGGCATGATCGAGGCGGCCAGAAGCGGCCGGATCTCTCTGGAGAAGCTGGAGGCCATGACCTGCGTGTGCTCCGTGGGCCTGGACATGATCGCCGTTCCCGGGGACACCAGCGCCGCCACGCTGTCGGCCATCATCGCCGATGAGGCGGCCATCGGCATGGTCAACAACAAGACCACGGCTGTCCGCCTGATCCCTGCCCCCGGCAAGACCGTGGGGGATGAAGTGGAATTCGGCGGTCTGTTCGGCCGCGCGCCGGTGATGCGGGTGAGCAGCGTGTCCGCTGAGGCCTTCATTGCCCGCGGCGGACGCATCCCTGCTCCCATTCACAGCCTTCGCAACTAAGAGAGGAAGTTATTCATGAAAAGATCCGAACAGCAAATGCAATACACCTGGGACCTGACGCGCATTTTCCCGGATGATGCCGCATGGACCCGCGAATTCGGCGCCCTCAGGGAGGCGGCCGGGACATACGACCGCTTCAAGGGGCACCTCGGCGAGGGCAGGGAAACGATTCTCTCGGCGCTCAGGGAGAACTTTGAGCTGGACAGGCGGCTGTCCGCTCTCTTTGCCTATGCCATGATGCGCCAGAACGAGGATATGACCGCAGACGACGCGCAGGGGATGCTCGAGCAGGCCACAGGCCTGGCCTCCGCCATGGCCGCGGTCCAGTCCTTTCTTTTGCCGGAGATGCTGGCCCTGCCGGAGGGCACCCTTGAGGGATGCCTTGAGGACCCGGATTTTGATGACTACAACGTGTTTGTGCAGGAGGTGCTGCGCACCCGGCCCCATACCCTGGATGCCGCGGGCGAGCGCCTGATGGCCCTGAGCATGGAAAGCATGGAAACCGCGGGCAATGTCTCGGAGATGCTGTCCAATGCGGACCTTGCGCTGGGAAAGGTGCGGGATGACGCCGGCAACCGCATCCCCCTGACCCAGGCCACCTACGGCGTGCTCATGCGCTCGGAGCAGCGCAGCGTCCGCCGGGGGGCGTTTCTGCGGATGATGCGCGCCCACAAGGCGATGGAGAACACCTTTTCCAGCCTGTATGCGGGGCAGGTGAAGGCGGACCTGTTCCAGGCCCGGGCCCGGGGCTTTGCCTCCGCACGGGAGGCGGCGCTTTTCCCGGAGCAGATTCCGCCCGAAGTGCTGACCAGCCTGGTGGAGGCGGTCCACGGAGGGATTGACACCCTGACGGAGTATCTCACCGTGCGAAAGCGCCATCTGGGCGTGGGACGCCTGCATATGTATGACCTGTACGTGGAGAGCGCGCAGGACCTGCCCCTCACCCCGGACATCGGGGAAGCCTTTGACATCTTCCTGCGCGCCGTGGCGCCCCTGGGGGAGGATTATGTGGCAGACGCGTCCGCGGCCCTGCGGGACCGCTGGATCGATGTCTATGAGAATGAGGGAAAGCGCTCCGGCGCCTATTCCATGGGCAGCGTGTACGGGGTGACCCCCTATGTGCTGCTCAACCACACGCCAAACCTGGATGGGCTGTCCACCCTGTGCCACGAGATGGGCCACGCCATGCACAGCTTCTATTCCAACCGGTGCCAGCCCTATCCCAAGGCGGAGTATTCGATCTTTGTGGCGGAGGTGGCCTCCACCACCAACGAGATTCTGCTCAACGAGGCCCTGCGGCGGGAGATGCGGGACAATCCCCGCGCCCAGCTGTCCCTGGTGTGCTCCATGCTGGAGCATTTCCGCACCACCGTTTTCCGCCAGACGCTGTTCTCCGAGTTTGAGGACAGGGCCCATGCCCTGGCGGAGCAGGGGGAGAGCCTGACCCGGGAGCGTCTGTGCCAGCTGTACATGGACCTCAACCGCCTCTATTACGGGCGCGCCTGCGTGGTGGACCCGGAGATTGCCTGGGAGTGGATGCGGGTCCCGCACTTCTACAGTCCCTTCTATGTCTACAAGTATGCCACGGGCTTCTGCGCGGCGGCGGCGCTGGCCCGGCGCATCCTCTCGGGAGATCCCGAGAAGGTGGCCGCTTACCGCCGTTTCCTGACCCTGGGGAGCAGTGTCCCGCCCATTGAGGCCCTGAAGGTGGCGGGCGTGGACATGTCCGATCCCGGAAGCGTATGCATGGCCCTTGACTACTTTGCGGAGCTGCTGGCGGAATATACGCTGCTTCTGGGTGAGGCGAAGTGAGCCGGGAGATCAGCTGTGTCCACCGTGCCCGCAAGCTCGGCACGCGGGAGGTGCGGCGGGCGTTTCTTGTGATGGTGCTGGAGTTGTCGCTGTTTCAGACGGGCGTCAACCTGGTGAGCGCCGCCACACAGATCTCCATGGCCGGCCTTGCGATGTATCCCCTGACGGCGGCGGTGCTGCTGGCCTTCATGCGCAGGCAGATCGCCTCCGCCCGCGTGGTTCTGGGGGAACGGACACTGGTGCTTGAGCGCCGGCTCGGGGACCGGGTCACGCAGATGCGGGAGATCCCTCTTCGAAGAATTCTGTCGGTGCGCCCCTTCGTTCAGGGAGAGGACCTTCGCCTCATCTACCGCAGCGTGAGCGTCATGGATGACGGCGCCCGCAGGTCTCCCCGGGTGAATCTGGGCATGTTCCTTTCGGGCCTGTCGGGACGGCTGGCCCGGAAAGTGGCCGGAGGGGAGGCCTTTCTGGAGGCCGGCATGGTGGTGGTCTACCAGGATGAGGAGGATCTGCGCGCGTGCACCTTTGTGCCGGATGAGCGCATGAAGCAGGCCCTTGGCGCGGCCCTGGGCGATGCATACCTGCGGGACGACCGCCTGGGACGCCCTCAGGTGCTCTCCATGAAAGGCCAGCTGCTGGAGCATGCGTTTCCGGAAATCTACAGACACTGCGCGCCGCTGGTGACCCCGGAGGACCTGGCCTGGGCAGCCCGTGAAAGGGAAAATTCCCGGAAGCGCCGGGAAGAACGCAGGGAGGCGAGGCTTCGCCGCGCGGAGCGGGAGCAGGGCCTCAGAAGCGGCAAGGAGGCCGCGCCCAAGAAAAAGAAGGCGGCCCCCGGGAAGACTCGCCCTGACAAGGGACCCCGGCCGGAAAAGGGAAAAGGCATGACCAAAAAAGAAGGAAGAAAGGGATCCTCACATGACGATAATGTTTGATCTGGACGGCACCCTGACCCGCTCGGAACGGGGGATTATTCTCAGCGCGCGTCTGGCCGCGGAGCAGGTGGGCTACGGAGGGCTGCCGGATGAGGCCTGGATGGCCTTTATCGGTCCGCCGATGATTGATGATTCCTTCATGATGATCACCGGCATGTCCAGGGAGGAGGCGGACCGCGCCGTCGTGCTCTACCGGGAGCGCTACAGCCGGGTGGGCTGGTCGGAAAACGAGGTCTACACCGGTATTCCCCGGATGCTGCGCACCCTCCGCCGCGCCGGGCACCGCCTGGCCATCGTCACCTCCAAGCCGGAGGTGAATGCAAAAAAGATCGCGGACCGCTTCGGACTCACCCCCTTCATGGATGCGCTGGTGGCCCCGACGCCCCAGGAGAGACACAACACCAAGGACAACCTGATCAGAAGGGCCCAGTCGATGCTTCCCGGCCCCTATGTCATGGTGGGGGACCGCCGCTTTGACGTGGAGGGCGCCAGGAAAACAGGCATTGCCAGTGTGGGCGTGACCTACGGGTACGGCTCCCGGGAGGAACTGGAGGGGAGCGGGGCCGACATGATCGCCGACACCCCCATGGACGTATGCCGGCTGCTGGCACCGGATGCCCCAGGCGCGCCCGGCTGGCTGATCACCATGGAAGGGGTGGACGGCTGCGGCAAGACCACCCAGCGTCGGGCCCTGGAGGAATGCCTCCTGGAGCGGGGCTATGACCTTGTGCACACCCGTGAACCCGGCGGGGACGACATCGCCGAGCGCATCCGGGACCTGATCCTGGACCCGGCCAATACCGGCATGTGCGACCTGGCGGAGGCGTACCTGTACGCGGCCAGCCGGGCGCAGCATGTCCGCTCCCGTCTGCAGCCCGCCATCCGGGAGGGAAAGATGGTGCTGTGCGACCGCTTTGTGGATTCCTCCATCGCCTATCAGGGCGGCGGACGGGGCCTGGGGGCGGAGCTGGTGCAGTCCATCAATGCGCCGGCGGTGGATACCTGCCGCCCGGACCTGGTGATCTATCTGCAGATGGACCCGAAGGAGGCGCTGTCAAGGCGTCTCGGGGCCTCCGCCCCGGACCGGCTCGAGCAGGAGGACGTGGCCTTCTTTGAGCGCACGGCGGCAGCCTATGAACAGGCGTTTTCCGGACGGCAGGAGGTGCTGCGCGTCAATGCCGGGCAGGAGATCGGGGCGGTGACCGCGGAAATGCTTTCCGGGGTCTGCCGGCGGCTGGATGAGATCAACGGGAAGGATGCAGCATGGCAAAAGTAATTGTGGGCATGTCGGGAGGCGTGGACTCCTCGGTGGCGGCACTGCTTCTCAAACAGCAGGGACACGAGGTCATCGGCGTGTTCATGAAGAACTGGGAGGAGGAGGACGAGGACGGCGCGTGCACCAGCGAACAGGACTGGGAGGACGTGCGCCGGGTCTGCGAAAAGCTGGACATTCCCTTTTATGCCGTGAGCTTTGCCAGGGAGTACCGGGACCGGGTGTTTTCCTATTTTCTGGAGGAATATGCCAGGGGACGCACCCCCAACCCGGACGTGCTGTGCAACCGGGAGATCAAGTTCCGGGCGTTTCTGGAATTTGCGGAGGGCCTGGGGGCGGAGCACCTGGCCACAGGACACTTTTGCCGGACGGACCGCAGGGACGGCATGTGCCGCCTGCTGCGGGGGGCGGACCCGGGCAAGGACCAGAGCTATTTTTTGTACATGCTCAGGTCCGGACAGCTGGAGAAGGTGCTTTTCCCGGTGGGAAACATGACCAAGGCCCAGGTCCGGGAAACGGCCGCGGGGGCGGGACTGCCCAATGCCGGCAAGAAGGACAGCACCGGCGTGTGCTTTATCGGGGAGCGGCATTTCAAGCCCTTCCTCATGCAGTTCCTGCCCGCAAGGCCGGGGGACATGGTGACCCCGGAGGGGAAGGTGGTGGGGCGCCATGACGGACTCATGTACTATACCCTGGGACAGCGCCGGGGACTGGGCATTGGCGGGGGAGGCACCGGAGAACGGTGGTTCGTCCTGGACAAGGACCTGACCGGCAACCGCCTCATTGTGGCCCAGGGCGGGGAGCATCCCCTGCTCTACAGCCGCGTGGCGGAGGGCTCCGGCGCCACCTTCGTGGCGGGGGAGGCCCCGGGAACGTCCTTTGAGTGCACCTGCAGATACCGATACCGTCAGCCGGACCAGCAGGTCCATGTGGAGGTGGACGGGGAGCGGGTGCTGGTTACCGCCAGGGAGAGCCAGCGCGCGGTGACCCCCGGGCAGAGCATGGTGTTTTATGACGGGGATGTGTGCCTGGGCGGCGCGGTATGCGATGCCACGCCGGACCGGGGACGGGTTCCGGTGCCCCGGAGGTGAAGGGCGTGAAACTGAAAAGCCTGACGGGGCACCTGCGCACGGTGCTGCGCCACCGGCATCTGGTGTTTGTGCACTGCCTGCGCGCGGGGATCCCCCTGCAGGGACTGACCCACGACCTTTCCAAGTTCAGCCCCAGGGAGTTCATCCCGGGTGTGCGCTACTTCAGCGGGGAGCATTCCCCCAATGACGACGAACGCAGGGACAAGGGGTATTCCGAGGCATGGATGCACCACAAGGGACGCAACCGTCACCACTGGGAGTACTGGACGGATTTTTCGGCGTCCGAGGGGCGCTACGTGCCGGTGGAGATGCCCCGGCGGTTCCTGGCGGAGATGATCTGTGACCGGATGGCGGCCTCCAAGGTCTACAGGGGACGGGAGTATACCGACAGTTCGGCCTATGAGTACCTGACCCGCGGCAGGATGCGCGACCAGATGAATCCCCGGACCCGGGAGACGCTGGAGTATTTTCTGCTGCTGCTCTCCCGGGAGGGGGAGGAGCGGATGTTTGACAGGCTCCGGCGCTACATCAAAGGAGAAGAGATATGAGGCTTCAGAAATACATGGCGGACTGCGGCGTGGCGGCGCGCAGGAAGTGCGAGGAGATCATCGCCCAGGGACGGGTATGCATTAACGGCGAGGTGGTCAACCGCATGGGTGCGCTGGTGGAGGAGGGGGATGTGGTCACGGTGGACGGCCGGGAGATCACCCCGGAGATGCGGCGCGTCTACATCCTCTACCACAAGCCTGCCGGCGAGGTCACCACGGTGACGGATGACAAGGGCAGGGAGACGGTGATGGACCGCTTCCGGGACTTCCCGGTGCGCATTTATCCGGTGGGGCGCCTCGATTATGACAGCGAGGGCGCGCTGCTGCTGACCAATGACGGGGAACTGTCCCAGCACCTGATGCACCCCTCTTCCGAGGTGGACAAGGTGTACCTGGCCCGGGTCAGCCATACTCCGGACGGCCGTACCCTGGAGCAGCTGCGCCGGGGGGTGCTCATGGACGGGGAGAGCCGCAGGACCTGGCCCGCAAGGGTGAGCGTGGTGCGCTCGGGAGAACTGTACTCCGACGTACTGGTGACCATCCATGAGGGCCGCAACCGCCAGGTGCGGCGGATGTTTGAAACGGTGGGACATCAGGTGCTCCAGCTGCGGCGCGTGCAGTTCGGCCCGGTGAAACTGGGATCCCTGCGCCGGGGAGAATGGCGGTATCTGACCGATGAGGAGATCCGGAGACTGAAGAGCCTGTAGGGGGGCATCCGGACGTCAACACAGGAGCTGGGAGATAAGGGACATGAAAAGCGATCTGACCTGTCCGGTGGAGGTCACCGGTGTCCATATCCGGGAGGATAGCGGGACGCTGCTTGAAATCAGCTTCGCCAATCTCGGAGACAAACGAGTGGATTCTCTGCAGATGAACATCATCTGCTATAACGCTGAAGGGGAGCGCCTCGGCGGCAGGCTGCTCCGCTCCGCAGCCCGTGAAAACGGAAAGAAGGGGCATTTCAGTGGGCTTTTCCGCCCGGAGAGGGTGGAGGGGACAGCCCGGGTCGATGCCCAGGTGGAGAAGATCTGGTTTGCTGACGGGGTCATCTGGCGCAGGGAGGAGCGCAATGTCCGGGAGTATGAGAGCAACCGCCTGAACAACGGAAGGGAACTGGACCGCCTGCGCCAGGTTGCAGGTCCGGATGCCCAGGGCTATGCCCGGGAGGAGGACCTGCTGTGGCTGTGCGTGTGCGGCAGGGCCAACCGCAACAGCGATGAGAAATGCATGCGCTGCGGACGGCTGCGCCAGGACGTGCTGCGGGACTACTCCTTTGAGGCGGTGGATGCCA
>OMRS01000007.1 GCA_900313545.1 uncultured Eubacteriales bacterium
CGGCGCGCCTATCAGGCCATGGCCCGCTTCCAGTCGTCCACGGCCTTCGTCACGGATATCTTCAACGTGTTTATCCTGATCGCAGGAGGACTGTTCCTGTATGCCGGAAGGATCACCTTTGGCGACTATTCCACCTTTGTGGTCTCGGTGAACCTGTTTATTAACCCTGTGAACACGCTGATCAATTTCATGGAGCAGTTCCAGAACGGCGTGAGCGGCTTCCGCAGGTTCCAGGAGATCATGAGGGTGCCCCCTGAGGAGGATGTCCCCGGAGCCAGGGAACTCACAGGGGTCCGCGGCGAAATCGAGTTCCGCAACGTGAATTACGCCTACGCATCGACCCGGGAAGTGCTCCACGACGTGAATCTCCGGGTGGAGCCGGGCAGAAAGCTGGCGCTGGTGGGACCCTCCGGCGGTGGAAAGACCACGCTGTGCCATCTGCTCCCGCGGTTTTATCCCCTGGAGGAGGGCAGCGGCAGCATCCTGATCGACGGACAGGACATCCGAAGCCTGACCATGGAGTCCGTGCGCAGGAATATCGGCATTGTTCAGCAGGACGTGTTCCTGTTTGTGGGCAGCATCCGTGAAAATATCCTTTACGGGAGGCCGGATGCCACCGAGGAAGAGGTGGAGGAAGCGGCCCGCAAAGCGAATATTC
Organism: uncultured Eubacteriales bacterium; assembly: GCA_900313545.1. Next base: position 659 of record OMRS01000007.1, read on the forward strand.
ACGACTATATCATGACGCTTCAGAACGGGTATGATACGGAGATCGGCGAGCGGGGCGTCAAGCTGTCCGGAGGACAGAAGCAGCGGCTGAGCATCGCCCGGGTGTTCCTCAAAAATCCCGCCATCGTCATTCTGGATGAGGCGACATCGGCCCTGGACAACACCACGGAGGTGCTTATCCAGGAGGCCCTGGACGAGCTGTGCCAGGGACGGACGACCCTGGTGGTGGCCCACCGCCTGTCCACCATTCGCAATGCCGACGAGATCGCCGTGGTGATTCACGGACGGGTCATGGAACGGGGGACCCATGAGGAGCTGATGGCCGGGGACACCACCTACCGCCAGCTGTATTCCCTGCAGTTCCGGGAGAGCGACCTGCCCGGAAACGGCGCGTAGACGGACAGGCCCGTGCCTGCAATACAGGGGCTTTCCTGTGGGGGCTCTGCAGGAAACTTCCGGCCTGTCACGGGGAGGACAGAGGGCACTGTGAGCTTTCTGTTCATTTCCGTTATCCTGCTGATGACGGTCCGGATCCTGATCCCCTGGAACAGGCGGCGATGGCCGCGAGGCTCGCCCATATCGCCCGGACACCTGCTGCGTCATTGTAGCAGACCTGGGACCTTCTGCGGATCCGCTGAAAGAAAAATGGAAACCTTTTTTTGAACCATGCTTCCTGTCGCATGAGCAGCGAAGCAGTCTGGGATGCAGGCCTCTTTTGGCCAGGAAACCCGGAAAAGACTGTTCTCCCGCAGAAAAAACCCGGAGGAGGCCGGCGGGAGGATGGGGCCGGAAGAGGTCAGACTTTGGACGGGAGAACGTCATGAAACTGTATACATGGCAGCAGGAATGCCTGAAGGCCTGGGAGGAAAACGGGTGCCGCGGGATCGTGAACGTGGTGACGGGCGCCGGGAAAACGGTGCTGGCGCTGGAAACGATCCGGCGTTTTCGCAGAAAACACGCAAATGCCAGGATTCGGATCGTGGTGCCGACGATTCCGCTGGCGCAGCAGTGGCAGTCCGCGCTGCTGCGGGAAGCGGAGGATGAGGCAGACCGGCCGGGCTTCTTCGGTGCGGGCCGGAGGGACGCCTGGGACCGCCCGGTGATGATCTATATTATCAACTCCGCCAGGGAGCATCTTGCACAGCACATTGAGCAGGCATTCGCGCTGGGGCAGCCTGTGCTGCTGGTCTGCGATGAATGCCATCACTACCAGAGCAAGGAAAACCGGAAAATCTTCGATTTTCGGATCCCTCCGTTTTTCTCCGGACATCAGTATGCCACGCTGGGACTGTCTGCAACGCCCTTTGGGACTGCCCATGATGAGGTCCTGATCAGGGGACTGGGAAAGGAGATTTATCAGTATGGCTTTGAAGAGGCCTCGGCACAGGGCATCGAGACATCCTTCACGATCATGGAGACGGCAGCGACCTTTCTGCCGGAGGAGCGGGTAAGATACCAGGCGCTGACACATGAGCTGATCATTCTCTATGCAAAACTCCTGGCCAGGTATCCTTATCTGAAGAATATGGAGGAGAGACTCTTCCAGATTGAACTGAACCGGCTGGCACAGGAGGCGGGGATGGATCCGGCGAATCTGGCGGTCAGCTATCTGCTGAAAACCTGGGAGAGGAAAGCCGTAAGCAACCTTGCACAGACCAGAAGTCTGTGCGCGCTGGACATTCTGCGACAGCATCCGGAGGACACCAAGGCGATCCTGTTCTGTGAACGGATCTCCCAGGCAGAGGATATGCTCAGGCTTCTCAGGCGCAAGGTGGGGGATATCGGGGTGCTGTATCATTCGGAGATGTCCCGGGAAGCACGGGAACGGAGTCTTCAGGCGTTTCGGGACAATCAGGCCCGGGTGCTGGTCAGCTGCCGCGCACTGGACGAGGGGATCGATGTCCCGGATGCAGGAGTCGGGATCGTTCTGAGCAGCACATCCGTGGCCCGGCAACGGATTCAGCGCCTGGGGCGGGTCCTGCGCAGGGCGCCGGGAAAGATGGCTGCGTGCCTTTACTATATCTATCTGCCGGAGTCCACGGATGACGGGGTTTTCCTGCCGGAACTGAAGGGGATTGACTGTGTCCAGCTGCGATACAGCGCGGAGGAAAGGGCATTTTCCAACGAACTGTATGAATATGCGGCGAGAGAGCTTCTTCATCAGGCAGCGGACCTGAGCCAGCCAAAGCAGAAGGAACTGAGAAAATGCCTGCTGGAGGGGCTCCCCAGGGCGGACTACCTGCTGCCTCCGGAAGCTTTCAGGGAGAGAAAGGGCGAAACGGTCCATGAGGCCAATTACCGAAAGACCATGCTCAAGATGAGCCGACTGTTTCATCAGAGTCAGTGAAGTTGAGGAATTGTCCGGCGTGAATTGAAAAAGGAAAAACACCCCGCCGTCGAACAATAAGTTATATTTGATAAATAATACACATTGTTACATAATCTGAGACTTGAAATGCTTTGAATAAAAAGTGTTTTGAAGTACGTGCGCAACTGCGTGGAGGATGTCAGACTTTTGCTCGTGTTCGGAGAAAAAACTGGTTGGGGAGAACCTTGATTTCATCGGATCAGATGTCACGGGTGTCGATTTATGCAGGTAAAAACTACATGCTGCATAAACAGTGAAACCGATAATTCAGTGTGAGTCAGCGTGAGATTCGGCACAAGTCAGAGGGGGCTTTCGTTAGTTGTTTAGATCAGTGAGATACTCCCCTTCGACAGTAAGTCACAGATGGTGGTATGCAGTTTGAAGGATTATGATGATTCCAGATTGCCAGTGCAGTTGATAGTAGCAGGGACAGTCATGACGTGAAAAAAGACTGAATTCAGTGTTTTTTTCAGTGAAATTCAGTGATTATTTCAGCGATTAGCGGCAGGATCCTATCTTCTGCCATTGACATGGGTCATCGTCGTGCTTTTCCACATGAGATCGAATCGCTCGTCAGGAAGTGTGCCCTGCTCCAATCGGCATTTCTTTCTCGGACATCTTATCTGGAGGAGGATTGAATCCCTCGAAGCTCCTCCACCCCTGACTATTCGTGGAAAACCAGCGAGATGACTTCTGCAGTTCCTGGAGATCTTGTCTTGTATGCTGTTGCAGCAGTGATCGGCCGGTTTGCGGTCAGGACGGGAAAGCCCTTATCCGGGCCGGCCTGGATGCCACACAGCAGGACGTATCACCTGGCAGGCCTTTTTGCCCTGATATCCGGCATGAGATTCTGGAAGTCTTTTTGAAATGCGGTTTCATTCAAGTGTCATTTTGTTCAGCTTCACAGGATATGGGGATCTGCAGAAGAAAAAAGCCAAACAGGGGACTTGCCCGGAAACGGGGAAACTCATATAATGAGAAACTGTCTGTGGAAAGTGACTATTTATTTGCTTTGTACACAGGAAATTCCTGAAGTACGTCCGTGATGAGGACTGCCGGGAAGGAGCCGCAGGGAGTCTTTTGCGGACTTGTTTGAAGAGAAAATCCAGAATTGGACAATGAATTAAGGAGGATGGACACTTGCAGAACTATGAAGTATTGATGGAGACCCTGACCCCCCTGATGAAGAATGTCAAGGAAGCCGCCAACAGCACCGTGAAACTGCAGAAGGCGATCCAGAAGAGCCTGGATACCGGCAATCTGACGGAAGCCAACAAGGGCATTGCCGCCATGCAGGAGGCGATTGCTCAGCTGAAGGACCGCGTGGAGGCCCTGCAGGCGCAGACCGGTTCCTTCAATGAACAGGAATACTTTGTCAGCGGCGACTTTACGCAGCAGCTGCTGGATGCCTGCGCCGAGAAGAAGGTCGACGTGAAGGGCGAGAAGGGCGTCTATGAGATGTTCCCCTACAAGGTCAGGATTCTTGGAGATGCGGAGCATCCGGCGGAAGTCTATATGGACCGGAAGAAGGTTCAGAGCATCCGGCCCAGATTTGTGGCAGAGACGATTCGCATGGGACAGATCAAACTGAACAAGGCGAACTTCAACGCGGCATC
>OMRS01000373.1 GCA_900313545.1 uncultured Eubacteriales bacterium
ATTCTTGCCGATATCCACGGCAATCTGGCCGCCCTTGATGCCATCCTGGCCACCCCCCAGGCCCGGGAGTGCAGCCGGATCATCTCCCTCGGGGACCATCTGAACTATGGTCCCTGGCCCCGGGAGGTCCAGAGCCGCCTGTCCTCCCTGGGCACCCTCTTCCTGCTGGGAAACCACGAGGAACGCATGCGCCATCTGCAGGATCCCCGGTTTTCCGGATACAACTGGAACCTCCTGAAATGGAGCGCGGAGCAGGCCGGGCCGCTGCCGCCCATGACCACCGATCTGCAGCTTGGCAGCGTCCTCATGACCCACGGCACGCCCGGGGACCCCTATCACCTGCTCCTGGAAGACAGGGATGTGGCCGCCGTGCTGGAGACCCTGCCCGAAGACATCTCCCTGCTGCTCAGCGGCCACAACCACGCCCCCTGGACGGTGCACCACGGCGGCAGGACCGCCGTCAACACCGGCAGCGTCGGGCTTTGCGAGAACCGGACCGGCTGCATCGCCCCCTTTGCGGTGCTGACCCTCTCCGGACAGGAATCCGGCGTCCGGGTGTACGGGGCCCCCTATGATCCCCGGCTGTGCCTTGAGCGGTACCTGCAGACGGACCTGCCCGCCGTCGCGCCGGAGCTGTCCCGGGCCGTCTGGGAGATCATGCGCTACGGCACCTATCAGCTGCTGCCCATGGTGGCTTCCCATATCCAGTCCGTCGCCCGGGAAAGGGGCCTTTCCCCCGGGGATGCCGCCGCCTGGGCCGCGGGGGATGCCACCTATCCCTGGAGGACCCCCGGCAGCAGCCGGGAATTCTGGGACCGCGCCGCCCGGCGGGGCTGACCCGCCTTCAGGGATTCTCCCGCCACTGGCTGCACATGGTCCGGATCCCCCGGTCCATCAGCCGCCGGGCATAGGTCCTGCTGACCTGCAGCTCGCCCGAAATCTCGTTCCAGTCCCGGTTCTCGATGTACCGCGTGTACACCACGTACCTCTCGCCGGGATCCGGAATGGCGCTGATCTGCTCCTTCATCCTCCGGCGCCCCTGCTCCAGGGATTCGCGCTGCATCTGCAGGGCTTCGATCTCCTGCCTCAGGGACAGCAGCGCATGGTCCAGGGGACGCGCGTCCTGCTCCACGGCCCCGAGACGGCGGCACCTTCTGTAGATCCGCTCCAGGCGCGCAATCAGTTCCCCGATGGCGACCATCTCCACGGAGGACCACCGCACCGCCTTCAGCCTGCTTTTCATTTCAGCATTCTCCATCCCCGTTCTCCTCTCTGCTTTCCTGCATTTTCAGATCCGTCCTGCTGATCATCTCATAGGCCCGGCTCCGGCTCACCCCCAGCAGCTGCGCGATCCTTCCGGCATTCCACTTCCCCAGCCCGCGCAGCATCACGATCGCCTGGCATTCGGGGTCCTGCAGGGCCTGCGCCTCGCGGCTTGCCCTGCACGCCTCCTCCACCAGCCTGAGCACCTTCTCTCCCAGCCGGTCCTCCTCCTCCATCATCTCGACAATCCTGCGCTCCTGCCGGTCCGTGTCCCGGTTCTGCACCCGCTCTCCGCTCCCCGCAGAGATGCATCTGAGCCGCTCCTTCTTCCATTCCGCCTTTTTCAGCTGCTTCTCCACGCTCTCCATGACCTGATTGAACCTCTCCACGGCAGCATCCTTTCCCTTTTCCATCACATCACGCCTTTCCGGATTTCTGGAGTGAGGATACTATAAACCACATAATATGGTCTGTAAAGGGGATTTTTGGTTAAAAACCATTTATTGTGTTCTTCCGTTTTTCCCCTTTTTCCCCTTCATTCTCGTTTTTTTCAGGAATTTCTCCTGATTTCAGCCTTTTTTATTTGTTTACAAAACCCGTATCCTCCCCTATAATGCACCCAGCATGCCAAAAGGAGGAGCTTTCCATGCCATCCACAAAGCACCGCCCCGGCGACGAGACCACCGCAATTGTGCGCAGGACGAACCTGAGCAACCGTTCCAAAGCCGGAGACCTGATCCGAACCTCCCGCCTGGCCAAAGGATACAATCAGCCCCGGCTAGCCCAGCTTCTGGGCATCAGCAAGGGATGCATCACCAACTGGGAAAACGGCCTGTCCCTGCCCAGCTCCCAGGTTCTCCCCAAGCTGTGCGCCCTGCTGGACCTGGACGCCGCGCAGCTGCTGGGGGCCCCGCAGACGGAGGTCCCCGAACTCACCGCGGATGAGCGCGAGTGCCTGACCCTCTTCCGGAGACTGGGACCCCGTGACCGGAGGACCACCCTCTCCCTGATGACCATCATGTCGGACAACGCCGCCCAGGATGCGGTGGAATCCTGCCGGCGGGACTTCATTCCCCTCCCCCGCTTCGTGGACAAGGTCTGCGCCGGTTCCGGCAATGAGCTCACCTCCGACGGACAGCAGGAGACCTGCTTTGTCCGCAGGTGCCCCGAAACCCTCGCGGCGGATGCCATCATCACCGTCACCGGCCACAGCATGGAACCCACCTATGCGGACGGGGACCAGCTGTTCATCAGCTACACCGACGAACTCTCTCCCGGGCAGGTGGGCATCTTTCTGGTGAACGGCGAGGGCACCCTCAAGGAATACCGGAAAGAGGGGCTGTTCCCCCACAACCCGGACTATGAGGTCATCCTCCCCTCGGAAGACAGGGAGATCACCTGTGTGGCGAGGGTGCTGGGGACCCTGTCCTCCTTCCTTCTCCCGACAGAGGAGCAGCTCCGCATCCTGACCGCGGAGGAGATCTGACGTCCCGCTCATGAGGCGGCGGCCTTCCCCGCTTCACGGGCGCAAAAAAGCGCGGCACAGTGTTTTCTGTGCCGCGCTTTTATTGCGTTTTGGCGTCCGGTACCTTCCGGCTTATTTTGCCGAAACCACCCGGTTCTTTCCCTGGTGCTTGGCCTCATACAGGGCCTCGTCCACGCGGATGGCCAGCTGGTCCGGATTCTCTCCCGTGTTCATCTGGGCCACGCCGAAGCTGGCGGTCTTCGTGCCGCATTTTTCGAACCGGAGCTTCTCCACGCTCTGGCGGATCTCCTCAGCCAGCTTGAGGGCCTCCTCCCGGTCATAGCCCGGCAGCAGCAGCATGAATTCCTCGCCGCCCCACCG
>OMRS01000181.1 GCA_900313545.1 uncultured Eubacteriales bacterium
ATGGCGGTGTCCATGGCGGCCAGTTCCGGATCGCTGGTGTTGGCGGCGTAGATGCCCACGGTCAGGATGATGCCGTGTTCCGCGTAGCTCTCCTCGCTGATGCGGCGGGTGATGCGGTGGATCTCCTTTGCCTGCATGTCGTCTGGTACTTCGATGTGGACGCTGCCGATGATGAGCTCCGGTCCGTAATGGTTGAGGATCAGGTCGTAGGCGCCGAGCACCTCCGGCACTTCATTGATGCGCCGCTTGATGTCGTTGGCGATGTCGCTGTCCACTCGCGCGCCGATGATGCTGCTGACGCTCTCCGCGAAGATCTCCAGACCCGCCTTGATGATGACGACGCCGATGAGGACGCCGAGATAGCCTTCCACTCCGAAGTGGAAGAAGATGTTGATGCCGGCGGCGATGAGGGTGGTCAGGGACAGGATGGCGTCAAAGGTGGCGTCTGCTCCGCTGGCGATGAGAGCCTGGGAGTTGAGCTTCTTGCCCCGGGAGGACACGAACCGGCCCAGGAAGTACTTGGTCAGAACGCCCATGGTCACCACGATGAGGGTGACGGTGGTGTAGTTGACGTCCGCGGGGTGCAGGATCTTGTCGATGGATTCCTTGATCGCGGAAACGCCGGCGAACAGGACCATGGCCGCGATGAACATGCTGGTCAGATATTCCACCCGGCCGTGACCGTAGGGATGGGCCTTGTCCGGGCTCTTGGAAGCGATCTTCGTCCCGATGATGGTGATGATGGAGGACAGGGCGTCGCTCAGGTTGTTGACGGCGTCCATGATGATGGCGATGGAACCGGATATGGCTCCCACCGCCGCCTTCGCGCCTACCAGCACCAGGTTGACCAGGATGCCGATGATACTGACCTTGATGATATCCTTGCTGCGATCCATTTATCTTTCCCTTTCACCGGCCTCTTCACCCGGGCCGGACTGTTTCCCATAATGGGCAATTATATCAAAAACCGCCGCATATAAAAACCACCCGTCAGATGACGGATGGCTTTCACTGTGGTGACCCCGGTGAGATTCGAACTCACGACACCCGCTTTAGGAGAGCGGTGCTCTGTCCCCTGAGCTACGGAGCCGGGACGATGTGTATAAATATACTTCGTACCTTTGAAGTATATAGTTTCACGGCGAACTGGTCAAGATTCCAATGGCCTTGGCCGGCAAGTTTTCTTGACCTTGCCCAATGTTGAGGGTATACTCTAACCATAGTTAGCCAGGTTAGCCAAGGAGGATGTTATGCAAGTCAACATGCTTGAAGCGAAGACCAACCTCTCAAAGCTGGTCAAAAAACTTGAAACAAAGGAAGAATCCGTCATTACCCTTGCCCGCGGAGGTGTTCCCGTAGCCAGGATCGTTCCCTATGACGCCAAGGAGACGTCTTTACGCCTCGGAGCTGCTCTGCGCAGAGGCATCCGGCTTCCGAAGGACGCGGATCTTTCCTTTGAGTCCCTCACAAAGAGTGATGCTGAGATCGCGGATCTGTTTTGGGGAGGCGAAGACGAATGAAACTGCTGCTCGATACCCATATCCTCCTCTGGTCCTTTTTTGAATCCGACGAATTGTCCGCCACAGCGCGGGACCTTCTTTTGGACCCTGAGAATAGTCCCTATGCCAGTGTCGTCAGCCTTTGGGAAATTGCTCTTAAGGAGCAGGCTCATCCCGGTTCCATGATCATTTCAGAAGATATGGCTGCCGATCTTTGCGATGATGCCGGCTTTGGACGATGGAACATCACTTCAAAACATGTACTGTCTCTGTCCGGTTTGTCCCGCCGTGATAACACGCCTCCACACAAGGACCCCTTCGACAGGCTTCTCCTGGCCCAGGCCAAAGCGGAAGACGCCGTGTTGGTCACTCACGACCGCCGCCTTTCCGAGTACGAAAACGTGAGAGTCATACTTGTCTGATCGCAAAGAACAAATAAACTGATTGACAACCCGTGACCGTGGTATATAATAATCGATATGTGGGGGTTTTCCCCCGCAAATGCACTGGTCAATCACAACATCTTGTGTTTTCCGAAGAAAGCCGGGATGGATAATACCAAATAGACTGCCATCATCGGCGATCGAGTCAAAAGGAGGAGAAAAATGGCTGTTCAGATCACAGGAAACGCTTCCCCCAAGGAGGCACAGGCATACGTAGATTACCTGCAGGAAAAGTACAACAGAAAGCTTCAGAGCCTGGATATCAATATCGACGGAGATTACGCGGACTTGAGCTATGAGTTCGCCAACGTTCCCTTCGAGCGCATCCGCCGCATCACCGGTTACCTGGTCGGTACCATGGACAACTGGAACGACGCCAAGAGAGCCGAAGAGGCCGACCGCGTCAAGCATTTCAACGTCGAATCCGGCATGGAGCAGCTGTAAGCGTTTATTCCCCGACACAATGTCGGATATCATAAAGACCGGGACCTTTTTTCGGCCCCGGTCTTTTTATGGTTTGATTCAATTCCCGCGGATGAGGGTCTTGATCCCGCCCAGGACGGCGGCGATCATGATGATGGCGCCGAACCCGATCCGCACGATGCCGGAGGTCGTGGTGGCGCCGGTCACGTAGGACGGGTCGTCCGGATCGTACCGGGCGGTAACGGTGTCGCCGATCTTCGGCTCTCCGTTCGCGTATTGCAGGATCACGTGCTGATAGCTCTGTCCCTCCACGGTGTAATCGACGTAGAAGGTCCGGGTCGTGGATGAGGCGCCGTCGGAATCGACGGTGGTCTCTTCCTCGATGTCCGTCACGACCACGTCGACGGGAGTGAAATTCTTCACTTCATTCAGATTACCGAACCCCATAACGACGAAAACGATGCCGCCGATGAACATGACCGCGGCTGCGGCAAGAGCGGCAATAGGTCTCTTCATGTCAGTCTTCCTTTCTGTCAGTCTTTTCGGTCTGCTTTGTCAGTCATTCTGGTCCTCTTCGGGAGGAGCCATGTCCGCCGGGTCGGGGACGTAATCCTTTTCATCGTAGGTATAACCCGGCTTCTTGTACATGTACGGCAGGTTGGGGACCTGACGCTTGTCCCAGACCTCCGTCTTCCAGTCCTCGTTATCGCAGTCCCGGATCGCTACGGAAATATTCGGCAGCGGCGCGACGGCGATCTCGGAGACCGCCTTGGCGATGGCGTCGGCCAGACGCTTTTTCTGTTCTTCGGTCCTTCCGGTGACCATAACTACATCGATATGCGGCATAGCGTTCTCCTTTCTTCCGGTCCGGTCTTCACCGGTCTCTCAACGTTATAACGGCAGATATCTCTCATACAGGAATCGCGCGAACTGACAGCTGGTGTAAGCCGCGAATTTCTGGTACTCGTCGGATTTGCGGCTGTCCGCGTAATCGCAGACGCTCTTGATAACAATGGGCCGGCAAAGCCGGATCCTTCGCGTTTACGCTTCCATTATAACCTATTTTCGTGGTCCCGCCTTCATTGACCCTAAAAACACGCGATGATATAATCTATGTTTGTTTGTTGGACACTGAAACCAAGGAGTTTTTCATGAAAGACCGCAGCGAATACCAAAGCCCACTGTCCGCCCGCTACCCCAGCAAGGAGATGAAATATATCTTCTCGCCGGACAAGAAGTTCACCACCTGGCGCCGTCTCTGGATCGCCCTGGCGGAGACCGAAAAGGAGCTGGGCCTGGACATTACAGACGAGCAGATCGCCGAGCTGAAAGCCCATGTGGACGACATCAACTATGAAGTCGCCGAGGAACGGGAGAAGATCGTCCGCCACGACGTCATGAGCCACGTCTACGCCTACGGCGAGCAGTGCCCCACAGCCAAAGGCATCATCCATCTTGGCGCCACCAGCTGCTACGTCGGGGACAACACGGACCTGATCATCATGCGGGAAGCCCTGCAGCTGGTCCGGAAAAAGCTGGTCAACGCCATCGCCCAGCTGGCGAAGTTCGCTGAGGAATACAAGGACCTGCCCACCCTGGGCTTCACCCACTTCCAGGCCGCCCAGCCCACCACCGTCGGCAAACGGGCCACCCTGTGGATCAACGACCTGGTCATGGACCTCCAGGACGTCGATTACATGATCAAAGACCTGAAGATGCTGGGCTCCAAGGGCACCACCGGCACCCAGGCCACCTTCCTGGAACTCTTTGAGGGAGACTACGACAAGGTGCAGGCCCTGGATAAAAAGATCGCGGAAAAGATGGGCTTCGACGAGGTCTGCCCCGTCAGCGGCCAGACCTACTCCCGCAAGGTGGACAGCCGGGTGCTGAACGTGCTGGCGGGCATCGCCCAGAGCGCTCACAAGTTCAGCAACGACGTGCGGCTCCTGCAGCACCTGAAGGAGATCGAGGAA
>OMRS01000157.1 GCA_900313545.1 uncultured Eubacteriales bacterium
AGAAGGAGACCATGCAGTCCTCCGCAGCGGTGTAGGTGGTGGTCCAGCTTTCGATTTTCTTCATCTGGTCGTTTTCCACCTTGTACATTTCTGAAAGGTTCTGGTCATCCGGATACTGCTGCTTGAGGTAGCTCCTGCGGGCGCTGAGCAGCGAAGAGATGCTCTTTTCGAGGTTGGTCAGTGAACCGACGCCTCTGCCGCGCACCAGGGTGCGAACCTGCACCGCCAGTTCAGCAATCTCCTTGTTCTCGCTGTCCAGCTCCGCATCCACGTATTTGGAAAAGACCTGGTTCTCGTGGAAATTCTGGATCTGCTCCCGGTAGCTGTTGAGACGGTTGATCTCTGTCTGGTTGTAGCCGCTTGAATACACCCGGCAGATGGGGTCATTGCGCCGCAGATGACTTCCCTCTGCGGCGATAAAGTCGATGGTGGTGTTGCTTTCAGACTCACGCAGGGTCTCATTGCGGGCAATGACCAGCGTTCCGGTATAGATGTTGCCCATCGTGCTCTCCTGGACCCGGGCGGTGGTCGCGTTGCTGCTCACGATCCTCCGCACGGCGTATACCCCGATGAGCACGCACATGACCAGCAGCAGAGGGATGAGGATCAGGCCGATCCTCACCCGTCTCCCCCGCCGCTTCGTTGGACGGACCTGGCCGCGGCGGGGAGCCTTCTTTCCGGCGGAGGACTTTTTTCTGACCGGTCCCATATCCGGCTTTTTCCGGCCGGCCGAGGGTCTTTTTGTGGTCATTCGTGTCCACTCTCTTCAGTTTCCCGCTCTAGGAGCGAGAGTTCATACTCTTCTCCGCCAAGGAGCAGAGGGTGGTACTGCACGCGGCGGCAGCCGGGCAGGCGGCGCCGGGATTCCTCCCGCAGCCGTGCAGGCAGCAGGGTCATCATCAGGCCACCGTTTTCCAGAATCCTCAGAGATTCACGGAAACCGCCCCGGATGTCAGATTCATCCAGACGCTCTGAGGATTTGGTGGGAATCAGGAAAAACACCACCTGCATACCGCCGTCCGGGATGCCCGTATCGCTGACTGGACCGGGCAGAGCCACAAGACGTTCCTGGGCGGAGTGCATCATCCTTTCCCGGGCGCCGCGGTCATAGAAGACGCAGATCACTTTCCGGGCACCTGCCGTCTTCAGCGCACGGGGGAGATTCTCCCCCGTGCAGCCGATGACGGCGGTGCTCCTGCCGGAAACGGGCATACAAGCGGCCATCAGCTCGCACAGGTCCCGCCGCAGCAGATCGCTCTCCTTTTCCTTTCGATGCGCGCTGTACCATAGCAAAAGTGTTGCATCCTCCCGCAGATCCACCCAGATTTCCACGGCAGGCCGGTCGCGATTTACGCGCATGCCGGTTTGCTCGCATACCCGGTTTTCAATCAGGTACACGGTCTTCATGCCGGCGGACACGGGAGTGCCGTTTTCATGTGCGGTGAGCCGGAAGGTTTTTCCGGCCGCCTGTTCAAAGGGCAGGCGGTCCATCCAGCTGTCGTCGTTCAGGATACGTTTCAGGGCGGAATCCACGTCCTTTTCCCGGCGCAGTCGCTGCAGCAGCAGGAAACTGCGGTGCATGAAGGGCAGCTGGGGCTCCTTCACCGAACGGTATATGCAGTAACCCCGGCCGATTTGTTCCACACTGACGCCGCCCGCCCTGCGCATTGCCTGGGCGACCATGTCCTCAAGTCCTGGAATAAAGGTTGAACAATATTCGTTTTTCATACATCCTCTGAGTTTAGCGCTTTCTGTATTTCTGCTGCATGTCAAAAAGCATCCTGTAATACGGGTCCCCGTAGTTGTACATCTGGCCGGTGCGGAGCATCCGGCGGATTTGCTCCGGAGTGAACCACCGGACCTCTGAGACCTCCTCCTTCTGAAGACGGAAAGCCTCCGCCGGCCGGTCGGTGATCAGAAAATAGATGCTGCAGAAGGAATTTGTCCGACGAAGCCGTGCCAGAAGCCGCAGTTCATCGGCCTGTGCCTCATATCCCAGCTCCTCCCGGAGCTCCCGCCGGGCTGCCTCCTCGGGGGTTTCCCCGCTGACCGCGGATCCTCCTGTTGCAGCCCAGATTCCGGGCTTCCAGAGCACCTGCATGGACCGCTTCTGCACGAGCAGTCTGCCGCGTCCGTCCATGGGCCAGATATGCACCCCGATATGGTACATTCCCGGAGGAACCTCCTGGCCGCGGACCATGGTCTTTCCGGTCAACCGGCCTTCCGAATCGAGCAGATCCCATATCTCCTGTGGCATACCGGCCCGCCTTATCTGCCAGCGAGTTGGAGGACAGCAGCGCGGATTTTTTCAAGGTCTGCAGGATGCGCCATGGAGCGCAAGCTCAGGGTCTGTTCGGCGATGGTCATGTTCTTCATCTCCTCCAGTGCGGCGCGCATGAGCTTGCCGGACATGGGCGCCCAGGTGCCGTTTTCCATCAGCTGCACCCTTCTTCCCTGCAAACCCTTGGCTTTCAACACAGACAGGAAGCCGGCGGTAGCCTGGGGCAGCGCGCCGTCATAGGTTACGCTGGCCAGGAAGATGGCGCTGTGGCGGAAGGCGGCGGAGACAGCAGTGGACACGTGCTGGCGGCCCAGATTGACAAAGGTGCACGGAACACCTGCATCCTGCAGGGCCAGATAGGCCTGATGCGCGGCCTCCTCCGTGTGACCGTGGAGGCTGGTGACCGCCACCAGCACGCCGTCGTCCTCCGGAGTCCAGGTGGACCACTTCCGGTACAGCTCAAGGATCTCGCCAAGGCGTTCCCCTGTCAGGTCCGGTCCGTGCAGAGGGCAGATGCGCTCAATGTCAAGGGACGCGGCCTTTTTCAGCACGGCCTGCACCTGTGCGCCGTACTTTCCGACAATATTGGTGTAATAGCGGCGGTAGTCCTCCTTCACCAGACTTGCCCCGTCAAAGCCGAAGCATCCGAAGGCATCCGCGGAGAACAGCATTTTTTCTTCCGGAATATAGGTGATCATTACCTCAGGCCAGTGGACCATGGGCGCTGTCAGGAAGCGCAGGGTGCATTTTCCCAGAGAAAGCTCCCTGCCCTCGGCTACCGTGATGCGTTCATTGGGAAGGGATTCATCGGTAAACTGATCCAGGAAGGCAAGCGCTTTGGCGGTGCCCACCAGTGTCATCTCGGGGAAGAGCTTGCAGCAGCTGGCAATGCCGCCGGAATGGTCCGGCTCCATATGGGAGATAATCAGATAGTCCGGCCGTTTTCCGGCCAGCACGGTCTGCAGGTTTCTCAGCCATTCCCCGGTGAAGTGCGCATCCACCGCATCCATCACGGCAATTTTCTCATCAAAGAGGACGCTGGAATTGTAGCTGATGCCGTTGGGCACCGGATACTGTCCTTCAAACAGGTCGATGGTTCTGTCCATGACACCGACAATATTCCTTATCATGAGATATTCTCCTCCCTTTCAGCCTGCGTAAAAAACGCGGTACATTCCTTCCGGAACGCCTCGCCGGTGGTGAGGACGTTCACTCTTGTCCGAAAAGCCGCTGCACCCCGCAGCGACCGGGTATACCATCCTGCATGGCGGCGCATTTCCCGTACCGCCGTTTCTTCTCCCTTGAAGGAGATGAGCATGTTCAGATGCCACAGACATGCCCCAAGGCGCTCCATGGGCGTGGGCATGTACACCGGCGCTCCCGTGAGCAGCTGGTGAATCTGTGAAAAGATGAAGGGGTTCCCCTGTGCTGCACGCCCCACCGCCACCGCGTCGCATCCGGTTTCCTCGAGCATCCGGAGAGCTGCCGTTGCATCGGTGACATCCCCGTTTCCCACCACGGGGATGGACAGGCATCTGCGCATTTCCCGGATGGCGGGCCAGTCCGCCCGCCCCTCATAGAACTGGCTTCGGGTCCTGGCGTGGAGTGTAATGAGGGACGCTCCGTTTTCCTGGCAGATTTCCCCCAGACGAAGGCACAGCCGCCGCTCCTCAGGGGCAAATCCCAGACGCATCTTGACGCTGACGGGAAGGGCGCTGGCCTGTGAGACGGCGCGCACCACCCTCCTGACCCCTTCCGGATCACGCATCAAGGCGGAGCCGTCCCCGTTTCCCACGACCTTCGGCACCGGGCAGCCCATATTGATGTCCACCATGGAATACACCCCCCGGGAGGAAAGCCTTCGTGCCGTCTCCGCCATAATCTCAGGCTCATGCCCAAAGATCTGCACGGCCGTGCGGCCCGCCTCCTCCGGGGCGACCTCCAGAAGACGCCGCTGGGCCTCGCTCTCCCGGGCGCAGAGCATAAACCCCTTGGCGCTGACCATTTCGGTCACACACAGTCCCGCCCCATGGGCATAGCACAGGGTCCGAAAGGCACGGTCCGTGACTCCGGCCATGGGGCTGAGCATCGCCCGTGTTCTGTCAGGAACCATTCGGGGCCTCCTTCAGGGCCTCCAGAAGCTGGAGATTGGAAATCTTCCATCTCCCCTTTTCCCGGACCAGACTGACGCGATACCTGCCGCCGTTCCATGCGGGGGGATTCAGCCGCTCCTCCCCGCCTTCCTTCAGGGCCTGTGCCCGGCTGCTGCTGCGGATGGTGCCGTCAATGGATGGCACCCGCTCCACCACTTCGGCCCGGGCGGTTTTTTCCCAGGGCCAGCTCCAGATGGAGAGAATCTGTACATCGTGACGGAAGGAACGGATGGTGTAATCCCTGTACGGGCTTCTGTCAGACAGGCCCACCTGCAGGACCGGATCAGCGGAAAGAAAATCCTCCCGGAAATAGCTGGACAGCCGATCAGCATTTTTTCCCGTAAGTACGGCGCCGGCCCTCATCTGGAGTCCCTCATCCATGAGCACCCAGATGTTGGCCGTGTTCATTGCCGTATAGAAGGACAGAATCAGAAGGGCAAACACAAGGGTCACCCCCAGAAGCCGCACGGCTATGAAATGAAGCAGACGTCTGAGAATTCTCACAAGAAGCGTCCTTTCTGTGCAGGGTCAGAAGATGGCGTCGATAAACTGGCGTGCATCAAAGGCCTGCAGGTCCTCAATGGCTTCTCCAACGCCGATATAGGAAACGGGAAGCCCCATTTCACTGGAGATGGCCACGGCGATGCCGCCCTTGGCTGTCCCGTCCAGTTTGGTCAGGATAATGCCGGACACATCCGTTACCGAGGCGAATTCCCTTGCCTGAGCGAGGCCGTTTTGCCCCGTGGTGGCATCGATGACCAGATAGGTGCGTACATCAGCGCCTTCATATTCGCGGGCGATGATTTTGTGGATCTTCCCCAGCTCGTCCATGAGGTTCTTTTTGTTGTGCAGGCGTCCGGCGGTGTCCACGATCAGAAGGTCCGCCTCGGAGGCCTTGGCCTTCTGGATGCCATCATATACCACGGCCGCGGGATCCGCACCCTCGGAATGACGAACCAGGGGGACGCCGGCCCGGTTTGCCCAGATCTCAAGCTGATCCGCCGCCGCCGCGCGGAAGGTGTCCGCAGCTGCCAGAACGACGCTGTGGCGGGCATTGCGGAAGCGCATGGCCAGTTTGCCGATGCTGGTGGTCTTGCCTACGCCGTTGACACCCACCACCAGCATGACCATGGGCCAGGACAGGGGCTGACGCGGCTTGTCCATTTCCGCCACCAGAATGTCCTTGAGCAGTTCCCTGGCCTTTCGGGCATCGGTGATGCGATCCTTTTTCACCTTCTCCTTCAGCTGGCTGATGACCCGGTCGCTGACGGAGACGCCCATGTCGCTCATGATCAGGATGTCCACCAGGTCTTCATAGAAGTCATCGTCGATGACCTGGGTGGCCTCCACCAGTTCGTCCACGCGTCCGGCCACATTGGTCCGGGTTTTGGTCAGGCCGCTCCAGAGCCTGGAGAAGAGGCCGCCGCGGGCTTCTTCCTGCTGCGGGGCTTCTTTTCCGGAGGCGCGTTCCGGCTCCTTGTCCCCGGGTTCCCGGTTCTTCTTTCCAAATCCAAAGATTCCCATAGTACCTCCATTACTGAACTGCCCGTTCGTCCACATCCTTGAGTTGCACGCTAAGAATCCGGGTCACGCCCTTTTCCTCCATGGCCACGCCGTACAGGCAGTCGCAGCGCTCCATGGTTCCTTTTCGGTGGGTGACAATGACGAACTGGGTGTTTTTTGAAAAATTCTTCAGGTATTCCGCAAAAGTGGAAATGTTGCCGTCATCCAACGCAGCTTCAATTTCATCAAGGAAACAGAAGGGCGTGGGCTTGAGGCGCAGCATGGCAAAGAGAATGGCAATGGCTGTCAGCGCACGTTCCCCGCCGGAAAGCAGGGACAGCATTTGCAGCTTCTTTCCCGGAGGCTGGGCTACGATATCGATGCCGCAGGTCAGAGCCTCCTTTTCATCCTGAAGCTGAAGCTTGGCGGTGCCGCCGCCGAACAGACGCTGGAAGGTCTCGCTCAGGTACTGCTGCAGTAGGGTAAAAGACTGCAGGAACTGGGTCTCCATCTGCCGCTTCAGGCTGTCGATGATCCCCAGCAGGTCCCGTTCGGCCTTCAGCAGGTCGTCCCGCTGCGAGGTCAGCGTGTCATAGCGCTCCTGGCAGGTGCGGTACTCCTCGATGGCGGCCACGTTGACCGGTCCCAGGGAGCGGATTTCGCTCCTCAGGCGGGCCACCTGCTTCTCCGCATCCTTCACGTCAATGCTTTCATCCAGGTGGGCACGGGCGAGAGCGTAGGTCAGCTCATATTCATCCCAGATCCGGGAAGACAGGGCGTCCACCTCGGACTTCATTTTCTCCAGCTGTGAGGAAAGCCTGTGGATGCGGTCCTGCAGGTCCTGCTGGCTGCGGCGCTGGGTATCCATGTCATTGCCCAGCCTGATGACCTGGCGCTGTGCATCCTCCCGCTCTCCCTGAAGGGTGGCAAGGCGGCTGTTTTCCTCTTCCAGCTCGCTCTCCCGCCGGTCAAAAAGCTCCCGGGTTCCTGCCAGCTCCTGAAGCCGGTTCTGGTGCTCGAGGGTCTTGCTGCCGATTTTTTCCTGTGCATCCCCGATGTCAATGGCGCACTTGCGGTGCTCTCCCTCCAGGCGTTCCGCCTCCCTGCGGAGGCTTTCAATTCTGTGGGCGCAGCCGCTGACCTCCAGCCTGAGCGCTTCTGCTCCGGAGCGGAGCTGTTCCACACTCAGCCGAAGATGCTGCACCTGTCCCTGAAGGACTTCCGTGCGGGCGTTCATTTCCTCCTGGGAATGTTCCTCATCTTCCCGGGAAACGGTAACGTGATTCAGCTGTGAGCTGACTTCCCGGGCATTGGCCTCAATCTGGCGCAGCAGTTCAAGGGTGTTCTCCCTGGCCTGGGAGAGTTCCTTTCCGTGCTGCTCCAGCTGCCGTATCCGCTCTTCCACAATGGAGGCGTCGATGCGGACCTGATTCAGGAGGGCAAACTGCCCTTCCCGTTCCTTCCGGAGATCCTGCATCTGTGAGGCAAGCTGCTGCGCACGCGATGAAAGATCGGAAAGCTGTCCCTCTGTCATTGCGATGCGCTCAATGTGCTCTTTGATTTCCCGTTCCCGGGACAGCAGGCTGGTCATGCGGGACTGGACACTTCCGCCGGTCATGGAACCGCCGGAGTGCATCACGTCTCCCTCCAGGGTCACCAGGCGGAAGGCCTGGCGTCCCCGACGCATGATGGCGATGCCGGCATCCAGGTTTTCCGCCACCACTGTCCGTCCCAGAAGGTTTTCAATGATGCCCCGAAAGCGGGGATCAAAGGAGACCAGTTCACTGGCCAGGCCGATACAGCCCGGCATGGAGAGGACTTCCCTCTCCTGGGGAGTCAGAGTCCGTCCCCGGATGGTGGACACCGGCAGGAAGGTGGCCCGTCCGGCCTTTTCCTTCCGGAGCCATTCAATCATGTCCCGGGCGACATATTCATCCTCAGTGACAATGTGCTGCAGTGCTCCGCCCAGGACGGATTCTACCGCTTTTTCAAGGGTTTCAGGTACGGAGATCAGGCTGGCTACCACGCCATGCACCCCGGGTCTGCGCGAAAACTGCTGCAGTACGCGTTTAACGGACTGGGCATAGCCGCTGTAATCCCGCTCCATCTCCTGCAGGACATGGAGCCGGCTGCGCAGTGCGGAGCACTCCACATTCAGGGAATCTCCCTGTTCACGCAGTTTCTGCTGCAAGAGGGAAAGCTCCTGCTGACGCTCCTGACTTTCATGAATGGCCGTTTCCCTGTGCCCGACCTCCTCTGAAATGGCGGAAAGCTCCGCCTTTGCAGAATTCAGGCTCTCCTCAAGGGCAGACAGCTCCTCGTCCCGTCTGCTGAGCTCTTCGTCAGCCTCCTGACGACGCCGATCCAGTTCCTGGCGCAGAGTGGAGAGGCGCGCCTCCGCCGTCATGTCGTTGGAACGGCGGTTCATGGCCTCTATGAGGGCCTCCTTGTGGGCATCCAGCATCCGTTCGGCCGCAAGCAGCGCGTCGGATTCGGTGTGCAGTTTGGCTTGCGCTTCTTCCAGCTGGGCACACAGACACGCGTGCTGCGCAGTCTCCTGCGTCATTCCTGATTTGTTGTCCTGGAGCTGTTCCTGAAGCTGCTTCATCTGGAGGGTTCTGACGTCCACCTCCTGGGTCAGGGACAGAACATCCCGTTCCAGCTGGGCGATCTCCAGACTGAGTACCTTCATGCTTCCCTGCATCGCTTCCCGCTCGCGGGTCAGAGACAGCACCCGGCCATGGGCTTCGTTGACCTTTAGGTCAAGGTCACCCACTCTGTCAGCCATCTGGTCCCGGGAAAGGGCCAGTTGCACAATAGACGCCTCTATCTGCTCCGCCTGGTGCATCATGTCAGAGAGCGCCTCGCCGTCTTTCCGGCTGCGCGCTTCGTAGGCATCCGCGCGCACCACGTAGACGGTGCATTCCAGGCTTCGCATCTGGTCCCTCAGGGACAGGTAACGCCGGGCATTCTCGCTGGCCTGCCGAAGGGGCTCCACCTGCTTTTCCAGTTCCGCGATGACATCCGCCACCCGGACCAGGTTCTCACGCATGTTCTGCAGGCGTTTTTCACTTTCCTCCTTGCGGGCGCGGTACTTGACGATTCCTGCCGCCTCCTCGAAGATGGCGCGGCGGTCCTCGCTTTTCTGTGACAGGATTTCGTCGATGCGTCCCTGTCCGATGATGGAATAGCCTTCCTTGCCCACTCCGGTGTCCCGGAACAGATCGATGATATCCTTGAGGCGGCAGGGCGTCCGGTTGATCAGGTATTCTCCCTCGCCGGCCCGGTAGGCCCGGCGCGTGATCATAACCTCCGAAAAGTCCAGCGGAAGCTGGTGGTCCTCGTTGTCAAACACCAGAGAGACCTCACACAGTCCCATCCTGCGCCGGTGCTCCGTTCCGCCAAAGATGATGTCTTCCATTTTTCCGCCGCGGAGGGACTTGGCACTCTGCTCTCCCAGCACCCATCTGACCGCATCCGACAGATTGCTTTTTCCGCTGCCGTTGGGCCCGACAATGCCGGTAATGCCCTGGTCAAACTCCACGACCGTCCTGTCCGCAAAGGATTTGAATCCGTAGATTTCGAGTCGTTTAAGCCGCAACCCCGCGACCTCACTTTCCAGTTTTTTCCTCGCTTGACGCCATCAGCACGCTGAGGGCGACCTCGGCCGCCGCCTCCTGTGCTCGCTGCTTCCGGGTCCCGCTGCCTTTTCCCAGCAGAGTCCCGTCTCCCCGGCGCACCTGGGCCGTAAAGACGCGGGCATTGGGAGCGCCGGTTTCTGACACGATTTCATACGCCGGGGCCGGCTCTCCCCATTTCTGAAGCAGCTCCTGAAGCCGTGACTTGGCATCCCGCACGTCCTCATCGCCCTGTGTGTAGTCCTTGAGCGCCCGGTCAATCAGGCTGGCAGCCTTCTGGTACCCGCCGTCCAGGTAGACCGCGGCGATCACGGCCTCCATGGTGTCGCACAGTACGCTGGCCCGGTCCCTCAGACCTTCCCTTTCCTCTCCCTTGGGCAGATGCAGCCAGGCGCCAAGACCGATTTCCCTGGCAGCCCGTGCCAGATTCTCCTCCCGGACCAGCGATGCCCGCCGGCGGGTCAGCTGGCCCTCATGAAGCCGGGTGAAGCGGTGGTAGAGCACTTCAGACACCCTGACCTCCAGTACGGCGTCTCCCAGAAACTCCAGACGCTGGTTATTGTCGGGGAGATGCTGTTCCACTGCATAGCTGGGATGGGTCAGGGCCAGGTCCAGAAGGCCGGTATCCTGGAAGCGGTATCCCAAGCGCTTCTCAAGCGCCGAATAATCCCTGTCCGTCATGCCATGTGTGCTTCCAGGTACGCGACGGCGTCCCCGACAGTCTGCATGCCGGTGATGGCCTCATCATCAAAGGTGACACCTGTGGCGTCCTCCATGTCCATGATCATCAGCATGATGCTGGCGCTGTCTGCGCCCAGATCTTCCTTCCAGCGGCTCTCCATGGTGATGCTTTCCACGGGAACCCCAAGCTGGTCTGCTGCAAGCTGCAGCAGATGTTCGATTTGCATATGGCGACCTCCTTGATATATCTCATTCTTCTTTCGTGCGCAGGTCAGGCTTCGTGTGCTGTGCCTGCCCTGATTTTTCCGACAACATCCGCTGTGACCATGGTTCTGGCCTGGCGAATGGCACTGGTGATGGTCTTGGCGTCGGCATTTCCGTGGGCTTTGATCATGACGCCCCCCACGCCCAGCAGCGGCGCGCCGCCCACTTCACTGCTGTCAAAGGAACGCTTGATGTTTCTGAACGCTCCCCGGCACAGCAGTGCGCCGATCTTCCCGGCCAGAGAGCTCATGAGGCCCTTTTTGATCAGGCCAAAGAGCACGCTGGTGGTTCCTTCGATGTTCTTGATCAGAATATTTCCGGCAAAGCCGTCTGCCACCAGCACATCGCAGGAGCCGGCAATCGCGTCGCGGGCTTCAATGTTTCCGGCAAAGACGATCTGCTTCTCTTCCCTGAGCAGCTTGTAGACGGCCTGGGTCAGTTCATTGCCCTTGACCTCCTCCACACCGATATTGAGAAGACCCACCTGGGGCGCACTCACCTGCTGGACTTCTTTCATATAGATACTGCCCATGAGCGCAAACTGGTGAAGCCATTCCGGCTTGCAGTCCACGTTGGCGCCCGAATCCACCAGCAGCAGCGGCCGCCCGGGCACCGGAATCATGGCGCCCAGCGCGGGACGCGCCACACCAGGTACGCACCGGGCGTAGAACAGGCCGGAGGCCATGAATGCACCGGTGGATCCGGCTGAAACGAACGCATCCGCCTCATGATTCCTGAGTTGGTTTGCAGCCAGGACAAAGGGCGAACGGGGCCTTTGGCGAAGGGCCATGACCGGATGTTCATCAGTGGTGATAATCTCCGGCGCATCCAGCACCTCCATGCGCTTCCCGATTCTGTCCCGGGTAGTCGCCTCCATCTGGTTGATGGCGTCAAGAAGCTGGTCCTGCGGTCCGGCCAGCACGACGGTGATATCTTCATAGGCAAGCAGGGCGTCAATGGCCCCTTTCAGATTGACATCGGGGGTATCTCCGCCCGTGGCATCCAAGATGATTCTCATCATCCTTCCTCCTTCCGTCTGGCGCGCAGCGTGTACATACCGATTCCGGCCGCCACCGCCAGGTTCAGTGAATCGATCCGGTCATTGTGTGCGATTCTGACCGGCGTTCCGATTCGTGAAAAGCCCTCCGGCAGGCCGGTGGCTTCATTTCCGAAAATCAGGGACATGGGCCGGCAAAGCGGGCAAACCTGCTCCAGGTCCGTGGACCCCGTCAGCATAAACGGGAACAGCTGGCGACCGGGACCATAGCGCTCCAGATATTCGCCGGTTTCGGGAAAACGGCGGACCCTGAGGGCAAAGAGCGCGCCCATGGATGCCCGGACAGTCCGGGGATCATCCGGATCCACGGACTCCTCCAGAATGGCGATCTCGCCATAGGCCATACCCAGTGCCGTGCGCATCATGGTGCCCATGTTCCCGCTGTCACTGGGCCGGTGGAGCACCAGATGGTCCGATGTCTCCGTCAGTGTCTGTTCCTCCTTGCGATAGACCATGGCGGCAAAGCAGTTGTCTTTGTGGGAGAGGCTGCGAAGCACGCGGTCAGCGTATTCGATGCGGACCCCCGCATCCTCGCACCGCTGCGAAAGCCTGGCAGCTCCCTCGCTTTCCCGGCTTTTCTCTGAAAGCAGCAGCCGAAGGCAGCGTTCAGGGGCATACTCCATGGCATTCGCGGCAGGGAACAGCCCAGGCGCATAACTGTAGGGCAGGTCCCGGCGGTAGGGTTCAAGACGGGGCAAAACTCTCATCGCCTTTCAGACGCAAAATATCAGCGTGATTATAGCAGAGATGCCCCTTCAGTTCAAGCAAGGCAGATTGAACGCGGTTGAACGCAGGAATATGCAAATTTCAGACTTCCCTCGACAAGCCGCCCATGCGGGAATACAATGAAAGCAGCTCCGTTTTCCCGGCATGTTCCGGGTTTGATCTTCCCTGCTTTCAGGGGATTATAGAGGTGAACCCTATGCTGATTCCCTTTTCACGAAGGCGCCTTCTGGTGTGTGCAATCTGGACGCTTCTGCTTCCGGTCATCCTTTTTCTGTTGACATTTCTGCGCCCGCTTTTCGGGATCCCTGCAGCGCTTCTGGCTCTGGCAGCAGGGCTGCTGTACTCAAAGGGTCGCGTTGCGGCACCGCTTGAGACAGCCTTCGGGAAAGGCGAAGACACCCTTGCCCTTTCACTGCCTGCTCTTGTGGCCATGATTCTGTGTGCCCTTGTGTGGACAATGCTTTCGGGAATAGGCGGATTCTTTTATCAGAATGACGATTTTTACGGCCGCAACGCAATTTTCCACGATCTGCTTGAGCATCCCTGGCCTGTCTATTTTCCGGGAACATCCCATGCCCTGACTTATTATATCGGCTTCTGGATCGTGCCTGGACTGATCGGCAGGGCAGCAGGGGCGCTGATAGGCCCCGGCATTGTCTGGGATGTCGCCAATACAGCGCTGGCGCTTCAGACGGTGTGGTTTCTTTTGCTGTGCTTCCTGCTGGTGGCCTCGCTCACGGGCATCACCCGCCTTGCCGGCACCTGCGGGATGCTGCTGGTGTTTGTGCTCTTTTCCGGGATGGACGGTCTTGTGTGTTTTCTCCGGGGAGACTGGACCGACCAGATTGAATGGTGGGCGCAGCTCTGGCAGTATTCCAGCAATACCACCTGTCTGTTCTGGGTTTTCAATCAGGCTGTCCCGGCATGGCTGGCCACCTGCATGCTGCTGCATGAAACCGGGAGGGTGAAGGTATGGGCCCTGATCGGGCTTTCCACACTGCTGTATTCCCCGCTTCCGCTGGTGGGCATGGTGGCGTTGTGCGTGCTTGTGTTCCTTGTCCGCCTGGCGGCTGCGCTCCGGCAGGGAAGGGCGGGATCTCTGCTTTGTGCTCCCTTTTCCGCCTGCAATCTGCTTGCCGTGGCGTTCAGCTTGCCCATCCTGCTGTATCTTTCTGCCAATCATTCGTCTTCCGACGCCCCCTTCCGTCTGGATCTGTATCTGCATGCCTATACGCTGCCGGAGGCACTGTCAGCGCTTCTTGTGTTTTGCCTGGTGGAATGGCTGGCTCTGGCCCTTTTGCTTCTGCCCCGCTACTTTCGGGACCCGGTCTTTGCATCTACGCTTCTTATCCTGCTGGGGGTTCCCATGTTCAAGGTGGGCTATCACATGGATTTTTCCATGCGTGCCTCGATCCCGGGACTGCTGACGCTCATGTGCTACACGCTGCATACTCTGTGTGATGCACGGACACGCCTGCCGGTCCGGCTTCTTGTGGTGCTTGTGCTTCTGGTGGGCAGCATCACGCCCATGAAGGAGTTTGAGCGGGGAGCTTACCGGGTGATGAAGGCGGGCACCTTCCGAATGTTTTCCGATCCTTTCAAAACGGTCCTGCATCCCCAGGCGGACACCGCCAACTTTATCTGTGAGGACACCGGGCAGGAGCTGTTTTACCAGCTGCTTGCCCGTCCACGGGACACCGGGTCGTGAGCCTCAGTTTCGGCGGCTTGTTTTGACCCCGGTCCTGTTGTATAATGGCGCAAACTAACAAGGAGGTACCCCCCATGGCAAAAGGTGGTTTCCGGGGATTTCCCGGTCAGCAGGGCAATATGCAGCAGATGATGCGTCAGGCGCAGAAAATGCAGGAAGAGCTCCAGAAAATGACGACGGAGCTGGATGAGAAGGTCTACGAAGGTACAGCGGGCGGCGGCGCGGTGAGCTGCACCATGACCGGCAAGCATGTGCTCCAGTCCATCCGGATTTCTCCGGATGCGGTGGATCCTGAGGATGTGGAGATGCTGGAGGACATGGTCCTGGCAGCGGTCAATGATGCCGTACAGAAGTCCACTGAGGACCGGGAAACCAGCATGAACAAGCTGAATCCGATGCTGGGCGGGCTGCTGTAAATGGCCGGACAGATTGAACCCATTGCCCGCATGGCTCAGCAGCTTTCCAGGCTGCCGGGGATCGGTTCCAAATCTGCGCTGCGATTGGCCTATCACATCGCATCCATGTCCCCTGAAAAGGTGAAGGAGCTGGCCGATGCCCTGTGGGAAGGCCGGCAGCAGATCCGCTACTGCAGCATCTGCGGCAACTATACGGTTGAGGACCCCTGTCCGATCTGCACGGATGAGGGACGCCAGCGCGAGCTTTTGTGCGTGGTCAAAGATCCCCGGGATGTGGCTGCCATGGAGCGCATGCGGGATTTCAGGGGCATTTATCACGTTCTGCACGGCGCGATCTCACCCATGGACGGTGTGGGTCCCGAGGATATCAGAATTTCCGAGCTGATGGCGCGCCTTGACAGGGAGCCCATCCGGGAGGTGATCCTGGCGACCAATCCGGACATTGTGGGTGAGGCGACGGCCAACTATATTGCCCGTCTGATCAAGCCCCGGGGAATACTGGTCACCCGGATCGCCCATGGTCTGCCTGTGGGCGGCGACCTGGAGTATACAGATGAAGTGACCCTGGCCCGTGCCATGGAAGGACGCAGAAGCATGTGACGTCCCGTTTTGCCTGCCTGACAAGGCCCGCCTGAACCAGGCGGGCCTGCTGTTTACCCGGGACGGGTTTACCACTCAGGATGGGAAAAAGGAATTGAGTTTCTCTGATCTTGAGGATATAATCAATAAACATATTTTAACGGAGAGACAACGCAGGGATGGCGCTGATGGATAAAGGATATTCGCTGACTGCTTTTTTCGCCAGCGATAAAGGATTGGACGATTCATTCTTCCAGGCGGAATGCCCCTGATGCGATCCGTTGGCCAGGTCTGTATCCTCGTCTGCATGTCAGGTTGCCCCTCTCCCCTCCTCTTGCCCCGGCGCTCATGCCTGTGGCCGGAAGGGAGTTTGAAAACCGTTCCTTGCGAAGGATACGATGCTGCTCAGAAAGTCTGATCAAGGGATCTGACGGGAGCTGATCGGGCAGGCAGGACTCTCTCTGACGGGGTATGCAGGGACAGCTTCTATAACCGTGCCATTCCGGACTGATCCGGGCACAGCCTTGCCAAATGGATTTCTTTCCTATATAATTCCTGTGTTTTTGACTCAGACGGATCTTCGGAATCGTCTGTTTTTATAGAAAGGACTCTTGTTGTTCCATGTATCAGATTGGCCTGGATATCGGTTCCACTACCATCAAGTGCGTTGTGCTGGATGAGAGTGGACAGATCCTTTTTTCCTGTTATGAGCGTCATTATTCCCTGATCACCCAGAAGACCCGGGAACTGCTTGAGAAGGTTGACCGGGACCTGGTTCAGGGGCAGCCCTGCCGCCTGGCCATCTCCGGTTCTGCCGGAATGGGTATGGCTTTGGGCTCCCATATTCCCTTCATTCAGGAGGTATATGCGACCAAGGTTGCCGCGGACCGTTTTGCGCCGGGAACAGATGTCATTATCGAGCTGGGCGGAGAAGATGCGAAAATCCTGTTCCTCCATGGCACTCTGGAGGTTCGGATGAACGGATCCTGCGCGGGCGGAACCGGCGCGTTCATCGACCAGATGGCCACATTGCTGTCCGTGACACCCTCGGAGATGAACACTCTTGCTTCGCAGGCAGAGCGCATCTACACCATCGCTTCGCGCTGCGGAGTTTTTGCCAAGACCGATGTTCAGCCCCTGCTCAACCAGGGTGCCCGCAAGGCGGATGTCGCCAGATCCATTTTCATGGCAGTGGTCAACCAGACCGTCGCGGGACTGGCACAGGGCCGGCCGGTCTCCGGGCATGTCCTGTATCTTGGAGGACCCCTGACCTTCCTGTCCGAGTTGCGTGCATGCTTTGATGAAACCCTGAACCTGCACGGCGTATGCCCGGAAAATTCCCTGTATTATGTAGCTCTGGGAGCTGCGGTCACGGCTTCCGAAGCCCTGCTTCTTTCGGATTGCATGGAGGCCATTGACGCCTATCACAGCACCGAAAGCTATGTGGCCATGCCGCCTCTTTTTGAAAACGAGGAGGAACTGTCCGCCTTCCGCAGGCGCCATCAGTGCTCCAGGGTGCCCAGGCGGGACCCGGAGACTTATTCAGGTCCGGTGTATGTGGGCATTGACTCCGGCTCCACCACCATCAAGTC
This sequence comes from uncultured Eubacteriales bacterium, assembly GCA_900313545.1. Next base: position 16,599 of record OMRS01000157.1, read on the forward strand.
CGTGGTGATTTCCGATTCGGGGGAACTGCTTTTCACACGCTACCAGAGCAACAGCGGTGACCCTGTGCCGCATGTGCGGAGTTTTCTGCAGGACCTGGCGGCGAGGTATCCCGGGTTTACCATCCGTGCGGGTGCGGTTACCGGCTACGGCGAAGACCTGATTCGAAACGCTTTCGGCGTGGATTTCGGACTGGTGGAAACCGTTGCGCATTTTACCGCCGCAAAGGCCTTTCTGCCGGAGGTGGACTTTATCATCGACATCGGCGGGCAGGATATCAAATGCTTCAAAATCCACAACGGAGCCATAGACAACATTTTCCTCAATGAAGCCTGCTCAAGCGGCTGCGGTTCCTTTCTGCAGACCTTTGCCGGGGCCATGGGCACAAAAATCGAGGATTTTGCCCAGCTCGGCCTTGCCGCCCGCCGTCCGGTGGACCTGGGAAGCCGCTGCACAGTCTTTATGAATTCCTCTGTCAAGCAGGCACAGAAGGATGGCGCGGATGTGACGGACATTTCCGCAGGATTGTCCATTTCCGTGGTCAAGAATGCTTTGTACAAGGTTATCCGCTGTGCCGGTCCCCAGGACCTGGGAAAACACATTGTGGTCCAGGGAGGCACATTCCTCAATGATGCCGTTTTGCGGGCATTTGAGAAGGAACTGGGAGTGGAGGTCATCCGCCCGGATATTGCCGGTCTGATGGGCGCCTATGGTGCTGCCCTGTACGCCAGGGAACAGCGCGCGCTTCATCCTGGTGAGTCCACCATTCTGAGCGGAGACGCCCTAGAGCACTTTTCCCACGAGGTGACCCAGACCCGTTGCGGTCTGTGTGAAAACCACTGCCGACTGACCATCAACCGTTTCGGCAGTCGAAAATATATCAGCGGAAACCGCTGCGACCGTCCTGTTTCAGGAAAAAAGGCTGCCAGCGATCTGAATCTGGTGGCATACAAACAGGAGAAGCTGCTTGCCCTCAGCAAGTCCCATCCGGAAAAGGCTCCACGCGGTAAAATCGGGCTCCCGCTTGTATTGAACCTGTATGAGCTTCTCCCCTTCTGGCACGCGCTGTTTACCCATCTGGGATTTGATGTGGAGGTATCTCCGTTCAGCAGCCGCAGCCTGTATATCCGGGGTCAGGCGACCATTCCCAGCGATACAGTCTGTTTTCCTGCAAAGCTGGTGCACGGCCATATCCAGGAGCTGATCAACAGGGGCGTGCGGACGATCTTTTATCCCTGCATGAGCTACAATATCGACGACCATCTGGGGGACAACCACTACAACTGCCCGGTGGTGGCCTACTATCCCGAGGTCATCTCGGCCAACATGCCCGATATTCGGAATGTGGATTTTATCCATGATTACGTGGGCATTGATCATCGGCATCATTTCCCTGGAAAACTCTATGAAATCCTGCATAGGCATTTCCCGGAGATGACCCGCAGGGAAGTAAAAAAAGCATGTGACGCCGCCTATGCCGCCTATGAGGCCTGGATGCAGGACATCCGGCAGAAGGGTGAGGAAATGATTGAAAAAGCACGCAGCGAAAAGCGGCCGATTATCGTTCTGTGCGGGCGTCCCTATCACGTGGATCCGGAGGTCAATCATGGCATCGACCGGCTGATCGCAGGCTTTGGATCTGCAGTGGTGACAGAGGATTCACTCTCTGCCCATATGAAACGGGAAACGGTTCATGTCCTGAACCAATGGACCTACCATTCCCGACTCTATGCCAGCGCCAAGTACATTTCGACCCAGCCGGACATGAACCTGGTCCAGCTGGTGTCCTTTGGCTGCGGTGTGGATGCCATTACCACCGATGAGGTTCGCGATATCCTGGAATCCAACGGGAAAATTTATACACAGATCAAAATCGACGAAATCACAAATCTGGGCGCTGTCCGGATCCGTCTGCGTTCCCTGTTTGCGGCCATTGACCAGCAGGAAACCCTCTCGGCACAGAAAGGATCATCCTCAAGTGGAAACTAATCACGTTGTTTTTACCAAGGAGATGAAGGAACAGGGGTATACCATCCTTGTTCCCAACATGCTCGAATTCCATTTTTCTCTCATCGAGAAGGTTCTCCGACTTAATGGCTACAATGCGGTCGTGTTGCATAACCATGGCCCCAATGTCATGGCTGAAGGACTGAAATACGTTCATAATGACACATGTGTTCCCGCTCTTCTGGTCATCGGACAGTTTCTGGATGCCCTGCATTCCGGAAAGTATGATCTGCACAAGGTCGCCCTGATCATATCGCAGACAGGCGGCGGATGCCGAGCCAGCAATTATATTTTTCTGCTGCGCAAGGCGCTGAAGAAAGCAGGACTGGATTATATTCCCGTCATCTCTGCCAATCTGTCCGGTCTGGACAGCGCGCCCGGGTTTAAGATAACGCTGAAGCTTTTGAGGCAGCTGTTCTCCTCCGTCATCTACGGAGACTGCATCATGTGTGTTGCAAATCAGACCCGTCCCTATGAAAAGGTTCCTGGAACCACAGATGCCCTGATTGAAAAGTGGAACAATGAGCTTATCCGACAGTTTGACAAGGGAAAGGGGCTCAGCCAGAAGGAAATCAGGTTCAACCTGGAACAAATCACCGGAGAATTTGACGCCATCCCCCGCTCCAGAGAACCGAAAACAAAAGTCGGCATCGTTGGAGAAATCTATGTCAAATATTCTTCGCTGGGAAACAACGGGCTTGAAGATTTCCTGAAGAAGCAGGATTGTGAATACATGCTGCCCGGGCTGATGAGCTTTGTGCTCTTCAAGATTGACAACCGTATTGAGGATATCCACCTTTATGGAGGCAATCCCTTCAAGCTGGCTGCAGTCACCTTGCTGATGGCTTATGCGGAACGTCTGGAGGGGATCCTTATCAACTCCGTTCGCCTGCGTCCTTCCTTTGTTCCCCCTACCCCCTACCGGCATACCAAGGAGCTGGTGAAAGGGGTGATCGGTTACGGAAGTAAGATGGGCGAAGGCTGGTTGCTGACAGCGGAGATGCTGGAGCTGGCTGAAAACGGCTATGAGAATATCGTCTGTGCCCAGCCATTCGGGTGTCTTCCCAATCACATCAACGGCAAAGGAATGATTCGGAGGCTGACGGAGGTACATCCTGGGATCAATATCGTTCCCATCGACTATGATCTCTCTGCCACGAAAGTCAATCAGGAAAACAGGATTCGGCTGATGTTGGCAATTGCCAATGATGAGCGGCAGAAAAAGGCGGCGCAGGATGCCCTGATCAGGGAAGATGAACGGATTGCCGCAGCATGTAAACTCTGGAAAGACAGGCGTTCCGAGACAAAAGAAAAAGAGATTTAAACATATGGTTTAAATCTCAAAAAGTACCATTGGCAGTTTCGCAGGATAGATGGTGTGTGTTCTCATTGGGAGGCGGTGTGCTGGACCACAGCGCCATGTATGGCTGTAGAGCTGTATACGATGTTTGTTTTCTAACAGGAAATAGATATCTAATATTTACATATGCTGTATCGATCCAAAATGGATTGCAGAGGTCACTCGTATGACATAGGCTCCGCATATTTCTGCTGTTGTATGTGCTGAACGCGCATGGCCAGCCTGACCCTCATGGGGAAGGCTATCGCAGCAGAGTTCTTTGATGGTATGAATTTGATCCATTGCAGGCATCCTCCTTCCTTCTTGCTGTGACTCACATGCAGGGATAAAAAGCTGGGGAATGTCTGCAATGGATCCTTTTTGTACTTCTGGCGGTGTATAGCAGTTCGTGCCGAAAACCTCCCATGGACTAAACTAAAAGATAAACTGCCCTTCCATATTCAAAGGCGGGGAGCATACCTTTCTCCAAAGCAAGACGCCACGTTCCCTGCAACAGTATTTCATCCGATCAATTTCAAAGCATCAGGAAATGTCCATTTCCTCTTTAGGAAGGAGGATTCATGCGGGAACCTTCTGCGCAAGGGATAAGGGCGCTGCTGTGACAGGACTGGGTGCCCGTTACTCGGAATTCCCAAAGAACAGCCGTCTTTTTACAGACCAGGTGAAATCATTCATATCCCAGCGTTTTTAGATCCGAAATCCTGTTTCGCCAGTCTTCCCTGACCTTCACCCACAGTTTCAGATTAATCCGGGTATCCATCAGGGTTTCAATATCCTGCCGGCTTTCAGTGCCAATGGTCCGCAGCATGCTCCCCTGTTTTCCGATAATGATGCCCTTGTGGCTGGAGCGTTCGCAGTAAATCGTGGCAAAAACATCTGTCAAGGTCTCGGATTTTTTTTCAATCCGCATGATTTCCACGCCGATGCCGTGGGGAACTTCGTCCTTCAGGTGCAGCAGGGCTTTTTCGCGAATGATTTCCGCAATAATCAGCCTTTCAGGTTGGTCGGTAATCATGTCTTCGGAAAAGTAGCGAGGGC
>OMRS01000269.1 GCA_900313545.1 uncultured Eubacteriales bacterium
CGTTGTAGAGAATATACCGAGTCACAAGCTTAACCTCCCTCATCGAATTTCCATCAGTATACCATTGCTTTTGTCTTTTATCCAGTTATTCTCTTGAGATTTACAGGCTTTACACATCTTTGAAACTTGAAAACTGGGAAATACCCGATAAAAAAGGGTCCTTCATTTTTTTGCTGTTTTGGATATGTGCCTATACACAGTTGAAATCAAGCAGTTCCGTCATCCGCGGGTGATAACCATGGTTAAGAATCCCTATAGCAATGGAAGAGCATTCCAGCTATGAAATGAAGCAGACGTTATGAGTTTTCTATACTGTAAGTACAACGTTGCTCCTGCTGTTAGCGACGCCACTTTTGCAATGGTATCCTGGAAATGATTTAAGGCTTCGCCGACGGTGAGGAACTCAGTGACAGATGCTGATTGCCCTCACCGTCGAGCGCCCGATTTGTGCATGTGCACTTTCAGTCTCCCATTGCAAAAGCTGCTGTCGCAGCCCAGGGACTTTGTCCCTGGGTGGCTGCGTGGGTCGCCTCAGGTTCAGAATCTGTTGACTGATTATCCGGTTGTCGGATCCATACCGACTCATCTGCGCATTCTGGTTGTGGAATCATAAGGAAAAGCAACGATAAGACACGATGGGACTAAACAAGACCCACTGGAGAGCTTTACTCCGAATGTGTAAAGAACCCGGGACTCTACATATGAAACAGCCGGGGCCGATGTCACCCGAAACACCAAAGAATGAAAGAGGCCATTTTTTGTTGCCGGAATAAATCCTCCGCGAGGGCATCATGAGGCTCTGGTTTTTGCAGGAAGCTCGCCGTACCAGACGATTGTCTCCGGTCAGGTCAGGCCGCGTTAAACAGGCGCGTGGCAGGAAGCAGATCCGGAAAGTCCCGGGGCGGAAGCGGCGAAGCGTAGGCGGACGAAAAGCGCAGGGTCAAAGGAATGTCTCCTGGCAATCCAGGCGAAAGGGAATACGATGCCCGGGGGGCGGGAGCGCCGCGGAAACCCCCGCGGAAGGACACACCTCCTGAAACGGACAGACAAATGGCGGCAGGACCTTTGAGGGTCCTGCCGCCATTGACGGGGATGATTACATGAGCGGTGCGAACAGTCTGAGCAGGGACTGCCAGATTCCGTGTATCGCGGTGGGAGTGGCTTCCTCAAGCGTGACGCGGTGGGACTGGGCCATGGCAGCCTCCAGGTCCGACCTGATATCGGCGATGGCGTCCACTTTGTACAGATAATTTCCGCACTCAAAGTGGAGATACAGGCTGCGGTAGTCCATGTTGATCGTGCCCACGGTGGCGATTTCATCATCGCTGAGGAACACCTTGCTGTGGACGAAGCCCGGCGTATAGGTGTAAATGGAGACTCCGCCGCGGATGAGCGACTCGAAGTAGGACTGTGTAACGTCGTAGACCAGTTTTTTGTCGGGAATTCCCGGCACGACAATGCGCACATCCACGCCCCGGCTGGCGGCAAGGATCGATGCATTGATCAACTCGCTGTCGATGATGAGGTAGGGGGTGTAGATCCAGACATAATCCCGGGCCTGGTTCAAAATGTTGATGTACACATTCTCACCCACGATTTCATCGTCCAGGGGCGAATCCCCATAGACCGAAACCAGACCGTTTGCTGCCGGATTCTCCGGGAAGTCATGGCGATACACGGTATAATCGGTATCCATGGGCCGATAGGAGTCCCACATGGTCAGGAACATCACGGTATAGTTCCATACCGCCGGCCCCTTGATCATGATGCCGTTGTCCTTCCAGTGCCCGTAAGGCGAATTGACATTGATGTATTCATCCGCCAGATTGATGCCGCCGGAGAAGACGGTCTTTCCATCGATGATGGTCATCTTCCGGTGGTCGCGGTTGTTCATGATGACACCGCGTACCGGAGTGAGCTTGTTGAAGGCGTAGCACTTGATTCCCTTCGCCTCCAGCTGTGCGGGATAATCGGGGGGCAGCAGGGAGAGACAGCCCAGATCGTCGTAAATCACGCGCACGTCAAGTCCGGCGGCCGCCTTGCGCTCCAGGATATCGAGGATCCCCTGCCACATGGTTCCCCTCTGGATGATGAAGTATTCCATGAAAATGAATTTTTCCGCTTTTTCAAGTTCTTCTAGCATGACGGGGTACACGTCATCACCCAGCGGATAGTATTTGACATCATTGCCTGTCGTGGCCGGAAAGCCCGCCATGTTGGCGAGGTAGTTGACCTGGCCGAGCTTGTTTTTGTCAAGCATTGCAAGCGGTGCGTCTTCCTGCTTGAGATATTTGCGGCTGTCCTTTGTCGCGTCCTGAATGCGTCTGAGGGTGTCGCTGTTCAGATAGCTGCGGCCCAGAATGAGGTAGAGCAGTGCGCCGAAAATCGGGAAGACCAGTATGAGAATCACCCATGGCAGGTCGGAACTGAGCCTCTTGCTTCCCTTCACAATGCCCAGCACGATCAGGATGCCGGCGAGAGTGCAGAGTGATTCAATCCACGCCGCGTGCTGCCGGAAGAACAGAAATACGGATACTGAAAACAGGATCTGGAGAATCAGTCCAACTGCTACGATGATTCCCCGTTTGATCGCCATCCACATGGCTATTCCCTCCTTTGGTGGTTTGTTGCTCAGCATATATGAGAATCGGATGTTATGCAAGTGGGGTGATAAAATTTTCAGCATTTTTGCCCGCCGGACGGGGCTCCGGACCGCGGGTGACATTCCCTGCCGGGATCAGCAGCAGGTCTTCCTCTTCCTCCTTGTCTGTTCCCGTGCGGGAATGATAAAGGAAAAAGACGGCCTGATTCATATTCTTCCGCTGAGGAAAGTGACGGGCGAAGCAAAAAAACATCCATCACCCAAAGCCCCCCTCCGGATGGAGGGGGAGCATCGAAGTGATATTTGTATTGCGCCCGGATCTGTCAGTGCGCCGCCATATAGGCCGCAATCCGTTTGTCCGCATTGTCCCTGATGTTGCTGTAGAAGAACAGGTAGTCCTCGTTGTGGTGTCCGTCCGGCCCGTAAAGCTCGATGACCGCCTCGGCGAGCTCCTCGGGGATTTCCTGCCCCCTGGCATTCGTCACGACCGAGCCGCGGGCGAGGTTGACCTGCGCATCCGTGCCGATATCCCGGATCCCGGTTTCGCCGTTTTCCTCATTCTCCACGAGGAAGCCCAGGTTCATGCTCGCCGGAGCGCAGGTTTCGTCAAGCTTCCAGTTGAGGGGGTTGATGCTCCTCGTGTGGGGCTGCAGCAGGATGTTGGTCGCGTTGGTCTCCACCTTTTTGGGGCCTTCGGTGTTCCAGGCGATGACGACGCCTGTATCGCTCTCGCCGGTGGCGAACTTCACATGCGGATTGGCCGCAAGGCAGTCGTCCGTGACGGAGCAGCCGATGGCATAGGCCGCGACCATGCGCGCATCGTACTCGGGATGCTCCCTGAAGCAGGTCTGCAGCATCAGCAGGACCATGCCCGAGCCCTGGCTGTGGCCGGCGAGGATGAAGGGACGGCCGCCGTTGCAGTGCTCAAAATAGTCGTCGAGCGCCGCGGTGATATCGTCATGGGGTATCCCTGTAAACGACGAGTCGGTACTTCCTGTGCTGGCATACACTTCCGCGGCGTACCGCGCGCCGGCCTGGCGGTAGTATGGAACGAACAGGCTGGTGGAAGGCTCGAATGCGGTCGCATGCAGTATGGTCACCACCTCCACGCGCTCATGCATTTCGGCGTTGTCGATTGTCGCGTAGTCGGGAGCGCCTTCCTCAAAACTCCCCATGATGTACTCCGTCGCGTAGATGCAGAAGGTGTCGACGTCTCTGGTGATCTCCGGGAACCTGCTCCAGCATTCCTTCCTGGAATAATCAGGCGCCGGATTCGCGCCCTCATCGGCAAGGGCCGGCAGAGAGAGCATCATGGCGGCCAGAACGGCTGCTGCAATGATGACAACGGTGTTTGTCTTCGTGCTTTCCTCCTGCAAATGTAAAGTCAGCTGCGGGCCGCAAATCTCCTTGCTGCATATCGATGATACCTGTTGTTCTATTTTCATGACAATGCATATTCCGGGTGTTTTGTCCCGGGACAGGGCGCGATCTGACAACCGAAGGAGGATCGTGCCCTTTGCGGCGTTTGTCCGGCAGAGGATGCAATCCGGGCATCATCATCTGCTCCAGGCAGAGTGCCCGCCGGCTTTTGAATCCGCCGGAAGCAGCCTGATGGAAACCGGGCCTCCCTTGATCTTCGGTCGCCCGGCGGCTATAATGGGTGAACGGAAGGTCACTTACGGACCCGCGGCGAAGGACGGAGAGGAACAGCTCCCGGGGGCTGCAGAGCTGTCCCCCGAACGCTGGCGCGGGAGCGTGCATCCGTGATCCCGGAGGACAGGTGCGCAGCCATTGTGAAGGGCGGAATGCGAG
>OMRS01000113.1 GCA_900313545.1 uncultured Eubacteriales bacterium
CGCATCCACCGTTGCAGGCGAAGTGCTGAAAAGTGCGGAACACGCCAAAGATGCCACCAGTAATTTCTTCCAATTCCTCATTGCAAATCCTCCCCAAAATATCAATATAACAAAAAATGAGCCTTCCCCTGAAAGGAAAGCCCATTCCGCATACAAACCACAGGCATGACGCCCATGTCCAATGAATCCCCTTCCCATCTCTCGCAGGTAAAAACGGTGATTGTCGAACAGGCAGGTCTCCTGGCTCGGATCATTGCTCCTCCACGCCTTCCCGGGCTTTCCCAGTGACGTAACTATGTGGACTCGCTCCCCTTACAGTGGCGGGACCGCGCCGGCATATACACCGGCTTCCCTATTAAGTCTCGATAGACACCTGTTCCCTATGCTATTGTCCGATATCATATTTATGATAAGATATCCAAAAATTATTATCCTATAATTCCATCCTTTTGTCAATATCCCGCCCAAAGAAAAGAAAATGCAGCACCCCAAGAGATGCTGCCCCGTGTCATTCCGGTAATATATCCTCATCCACATCGCACAAATGGCGGTTGATACAGGAAAGGCCACGGTAGACCGTGCTGATGTCGATATCGTCGCCCCGATTGTCCATATAACGCTCCAGCTTGCGCTTGACGCGTTGCAGGGCATTGTCGATGGACTTCACATGGCGATGGAGTTCCAGGGCAATCTCCTGATAGGACTTGCCATCAAGATAGGACATGAGGACCTTCCACTCCAGATCGCTCAAGATCTCCTCCATCTTCCGTTCAATGTCGATGAACTCCTCCCTGCTGATGACAAGTTCCTCCGGATCCGACACCTTTGCCCCCGACAGGACATCGAGGAGCGTGCGATCGGAATCCTCGTCATAGATGGGCTTGTTGAGGGAGATATAGGAGTTGAGGGGAATGTGTTTCTGCCGTGTCGCCGTCTTGATCGCCGTGATGATCTGCCGTGTCACGCAAAGCTCCGCGAAGGCCCGAAAGGAAGAGAGCTTGTCATTCCTGAAGTCGCGGATGGCCTTGTAGAAACCAATCATCCCTTCCTGGATGATATCCTCACGATCCGCCCCGATCAAAAAGTAGGAGCGGGCCTTTGCCCTTACAAAGTTGCGGTATTTGTTGATGAGATAGTCCAATGCGACGCTGCTGTTGTTGTCCTTGATCTCGAGAATGACTTCCTCGTCCGTGAGTCCTTCAAATTCGCCGTATTCTTCTGCTTTTTTTCCTGCATTTGGTTCTGCTTCCATTCCGCTGACCCCCGTTACCTGAAAGCGCCTCAAGAAGTGCTTTTCATTTACCGACAAAGAGAATTATACCCCACCCAAGCGGGAACCGTCAAGAGAAACACAGAGGAATCGAGTTAGATAATGAAAAAGCCCCAGCAACATTGGAATTGCTGGGGCTTTACGCATACACAGTAAATCAACGGGTTCCACATACCCACAATCACATATAATCCGTAGGACGCTTGCGGCGTTCCTGCTTCGCCATTCCCAATTTCATGGCGATCCACTCCGTGATGATGAAGAAGACCGGGATGAGGAAAATACCCATGGAGGTAGCGAAGAGCATGCCGCCCACAACAGCGACGCCCATGCCGTTACGCGCTGCCGCGCCGGCGCCGGTAGCGACGGCAAGCGGCAGGCAGCCGATGATGAAGGCAAAGGACGTCATGAGAATCGGGCGAAGTCGGAGTCCCGCCGCCTCAATAGCGGCTTTCACCGGCTCCATGCCCCTGTCCACGCGCACCTTGGCAAACTCGACGATGAGGATGGCATTCTTCGCGGCAAGGCCGATGATCATGATGATACCGATCTGCATGTAAACACTGTCCTGCAAACCGGCATTCGGATGACCGCAGATTGCCTCGATCATGCTCAGCCCGTATTCGGAAACCACTGCACCGAAGATGCCGGTGGGCACCGTCAGCAGCACCGCATAGGGAACACTCCAGCTCTCATAGAGGGCTGCCAGACAGAGGAATACAAAGACAAGTGCCAGGGCAAGCACCCTGCCCGTGGAACTGGATGCCTTTTTCTCCTCACGGCTCTGCCCGGACCATTCGACGTTAAACCCGGAAGGCGCGACTTCCCGCACGACTTCCTCCGCCGCCTTCAGTGCCTGGCCGGAACTGTACCCCTGTCCGGCATTGCCCTGAATCTGGACAGCGCGGGTTGCATTGAACCGGGAAATGATGGAAGCGCCTGTGCTGAGGCTCGGCTTCAACAGCGTATCCAGAGGAACCATGGTTCCCGAGCCGCTCTTGACGAAGATGAACTTCGCCGCCTCCGCTTCCGTCCGGTACATGGTATCGGACTGGAGCATGACCTTGTAGGAGCGGCCAAACTGGTTGAAATCGTTGACCTGATAACCGCCGAAATTGACCTGAAGCGCCGTAAACACATCGGAAAGGTTTACGTTCAAGGTCTTGACCTTCTCACGATCAATCTCGAAGTCATACACCGGGGAATTGATCTTGTAGGTCGTGCGCACACCCTGAAGCTCCGGCCTCTGGTTCATGGCAGCGACAATCTTGTTCGTGATGTCGTTGAGCTCCTCGTCCGTATGGCCGGACATATCCTGAAGCTGCATGGACCAGCCGCCCACCATGCCAAGGCCCGGAAGGGCCGGCGGATTGAAGGCGATGACCTGTGCCTCCGGCGCAATCTTCGCACCGATGCCAAATACCTGGCCGATCAGGGAATTGATGTCTGTCCCGGGCTCCGTGCGCTTGTCCCAGGTCTCAAGCCCAAGGAACATCGTGCCCGCACTGGACTTCGAGCCAAAGGACAGGATATCGAAGCCATTGACATACATCGTATTGCGGATGCCGGGAAGCTTCCTGATCTCGGCAGCCACCTTGTCCATGGTCTCCTGCGTACGGTTCGTGGAGGTGCCCTCCGGCAGGCTGACCGAGACGATGAAATATCCCTGATCCTCCTCCGGCACAAAGGTGGAAGGAAGTTTTGAGTAGACCACCCAGGTCAGACCGACGACAATGACCATGAAGACAATGGCCAGCCGGGAATGGCGGATAAAATTCGCCACGATTCCCAAATAGCCGTTCTTCGTACGCTCGAACCAATTATTGAAGGCCGTGAAGAACCGGTCCAGAAGCCCCGTCCGATCTTCCCCGGAATGGGGTTTCAGGATCATGGCGCAAAGGGCCGGGGTAAGGGTCAATGCCACAAAGGCCGAAAGTGCCATGGAAATGGCAATGGTCAGGGCAAATTGCCGGTAAAGCACGCCCATCATGCCGCCGAGGAAGGCGACCGGCACGAACACAGC
>OMRS01000389.1 GCA_900313545.1 uncultured Eubacteriales bacterium
TCAAAGTGGCAATGGGGGCCCGTGGAGTTCCCTGTGGAACCGCAATAGGCGATGACCTGACCCTGGGAAACCGTCTGGCCCTCGCTCACGGCAAATCCCTGATTGTGCCCGTAAAGGGTCGAGATACCGCCGCCATGGTCGATGATGACGGTATTGCCATATCCGGAAATCCAGCAAGCATCCGTCACCACGCCGCTGGCAGCGGCAACTACCGGCTCACCATAATCTCCGCCGATGTCAATCCCACTGTGGAATTTCTCCGTGCCGGTGATGGGATGGACGCGCCATCCAAACTCCGATGTGATCGGTCCGGAAATCGGCCAGACCATGCCACCGCCCCCGCCGCCGGTATACGTGGCATAGGAGCCGGATACCTGGGATCTGCGCGCCTGAATCATTTCCGCAACCTTCTTCGAGGCCGCCATGAATTCGTCATATTCGAGATCGATGGTGGCCTTGTCGCTCTTCATCTTGTCCAGGAGCGCCTGGCGCTTCTGCTGCTTCTCCACCATGACATCCTTTGCCTTGCTGGCAGAGCGCACCTTCGGCTCCAGCGCTGCCCGATCCTTCTCCAGGCTGGCTGTGGTCGTCTCAATCTCTTCGCGCTCCGCCATCACCACCTGAACCAGCTCATAATCCTGCTTGATGACGCGCTTCAGGAGATCCATGCGTGTCATGAGATCCTGAAAGTCCTTCGCGCCAAAGATGACATCGAGATAACTGATCTGCCCATTGATATAGATATCCCGCACGCGTTTCCCAAGAAGACCGGTCTTCTTCCCATAATCCTCCTGGACTTCCTCCAGCCGTGCCTCATTGGCGGCAATGCGCTCCTTGATGTCATCCATCTCTGCCTTGAGCACCCGATAGTTCTGGATGGCCTCCTCCGCTTCCAGGTCAAGGACACGCTTCTCCTCCGAAAGTTCATTGATCTTGATCTGGATCTTGTTGCTTTGCTCCAGTTTTTCCTGAGCCTGCTGCTCGTAGCTTGCCTGTTCATCCTCCAGCTCATCGGCATAGAGCACGGAAGGGGAGGACAAGGCCAGCATACAAGCCATTGCAGCTGCCCCAAAAGCCTTTTTCTTCAATAAAACCAACCCCTGCCTCATACTTTCAGGAACCGTTTCAAGGAAATCGTACTGCCAATCGTGCCGATAACCATGCCACTCACGATGATGGCAACACTCACATAATTCATGAAGGGATACTGTGGCATGAGCGGAAAGAAGGCCAGTGTGCTATAAATCTTCGCCGCCATGGCCGCATAGAAGCTCCGCAGTGCCAAAGCTGCGATGATACCGCCGATGAATCCCAGAACCATGCCCTCCAGAAGGAAGGGCCAGCGAATGAACCAGTCCGTTGCCCCCACGTACTTCATGATGGCAATTTCCTTGCGCCGTGCAAACACCGTCAAACGAATCGTATTGGAAATGATGAAAAGCGTCGCTCCTGCCAGAAGCACCATGAGCGCCAGGCCGAAAATCCTCATGAGCCGCGTGATGTCAAAGAGATGTTCCACCACATCCTGCCCGTATTTCGCCTCTTCCACGCCATCCATCTGCTCAATGGCTTCCGCAGCCGTCTGCACCATCTCCGGCAAACGCACCGTCACCTCGACAGATTCCGGAAGAGGATTCTTCTCCCCCAAGGCATCCAAGAGGTACTTCTGATCCCCCAGGCGCTCCCGCAGCCGAGCCATGGCCTCGTCCTTCGTCACATAACGCACGGACTCAATGCCCTGCATCTCCTGGATATCCGACAGCACCTGCTTGCGAAGGGACTCCCTGGCATCCTCCTGAAAATAGACACTGATCTGCACCTGGGATTCCAATGTGGAAGCCAGACGGTTCATGTTCAGCACAAGGATGAGAAACACCCCCAGAACAAACAGGGAAACCGCCACCGTTCCTATGGAAGCAAAGGACATCCAATGATTGCGGCGAAGAGAAATCAACACCTCCCGGATGAAATATTCACTTGTCCTAAGCCTCATAACCGTATACTCCTCTCGCCTCATCCCGGACGATATGCCCATCCTCGATGGCAATGACGCGGCGGCGCATCGTATCCACAATGGTCTTGTCATGGGTTGCCATGACAATGGTCGTTCCCGCCGCATTGATGCGCTGGAAGATGTCCATAATGTCCCAGGATGTCTCCGGATCCAAATTTCCCGTAGGCTCATCGGCAATCACAATGGCCGGGTCATTCACGATGGCACGGGCAATGGCCACCCTCTGCTGCTCGCCGCCTGAGAGCTGGGAAGGAAATGCCTTGTACTTCTCCCGAAGCCCCACCACGTCCAGAACGGCATTCACGCTGCGCTGGATGAGGCGCCTCGGAGCTTCGATGACCTCCATGGCAAACGCCACATTCTCGTACACCGTCTTGTCCGGCAACAAGCGGTAGTCCTGGAATATCA
>OMRS01000011.1 GCA_900313545.1 uncultured Eubacteriales bacterium
GGAGGAATGGCCCTGCCTGGACGGGAACTACTGCCCGGTGGACGCGGTGGAAAAGAACAGCAGCGGCATCGTCATGCAGGTCCTGGCGACCATTGACGGCGAGTTTGGCCGGCTGGAGGTGGCCTTTGAACCCAATTCAACGACCGGAAAGGTGGTCAAGGCGAACATCCCCATCGGCGACGGCGGCATGCAGAGCTGCCGGGTGGTTCCCATGCGGGAGGGCATGAAGCTCCGGCTGGCCTACCCGGTGACCGGGAACCCGGCAAACCCCACCGAGGAGACCGAGAATGTGGAGTATTACTACAGCGAGGAATTCGTCTGGAAACCCTCCCTCATGGTGGAGTACGCGCCCATGGACAAGGACTTCAATCTGCTGTTCTCCTTTTCCGTGTGGGACGTGTACGGCAGGATGATCCAGTCCTCCCCGGTTCTCGTGAAGTGGGAATAATCCCGCGGCAATGCGCCGGTACGGAACGGAAATACACACAAATATGAACAACAGGTTAAAAACTTAACAGACAGCTCCCTTCGCCACAGCCGACGGAGGGAGCTGTTGACATCTTCAAAAAGTCAAGCTAAAATAAAGAAAAACAGGAGGCCTTCAGGCCCCGTGCACGGGAAGAGGCAGCTCCCGGCGCCGCCGCCGCCGGGGAAGAGTTGTTAACAAATTGTTAAAAAAGGCTTTACAGTTGTTCACATTTGTATTACACTATCCCCACTGATTCGAAAGGGAGAGTAATAACATGTATAAAAGGAACAGGTTCAAACGAGGCGTGGTCCTTTTTCTGATTGTCAGCATGATGGGCGCTGCGGCGGCAGCCCGCGCCGAAATCTACAGAAAGGGAGATACGGGCGCAGAGGTTTCCGCCATCCAGACCGCCCTCAAGCAGCTGAATCTCTACAGCGGCGATGTCACGGGGCATTACGGGGCCCTGACGGAAAAGGCGGTGCGGGCCTTCCAGAAGAAGTACAAACTGGATGTGGACGGCCTTGCGGGCGAGTCCACCCGGTCCAAACTCTACCAGGTGGCCGGCACCTCCGGCGTGTCGGACAGCGAGATTGCCCAGCTGGCCTCCTCCAGCAAGTCCTCTTCCGGCAAGTCCTCCTCCTCGGACGGCATGCTCAAGATGGGGGACCAGTCCGAGGATGTGCGCACGCTGCAGCAGAACCTCAAACTGCTGGGCTATTACAAGGGCAGCATCACGGGGTCCTTCGGAAAGCTGACCAAGGAGGCCGTGGCCAAGTTCCAGCGCGCCAACAAGCTGACCGCGGACGGCATTGCGGGAGGCAAGACGCTGGAGGCCGTCCGCAAGAAGGTCATGGGCTCGGGCAGCACCACCGGCGTCTCCGAGTCCGTGAGCACCTCCAGCCAGCTGATGTCCGGTTCCAAGGGGGACGATGTCAAGAGGCTGCAGAACATGCTCAAGACCCTGGGCTACTTCAGTGGCAACGCCACGGGAAATTACGGGGAGCTGACCAAGTCCGCGGTCATCGCCTTCCAGAAGTCCAAGGGACTGACCGCCGACGGCATCGCCGGCAGCAAGACCATCGCGGCCATCAACGCGGATTACAACGGGACCGGCACCTCCTCGGCCAATCTGCTCTCCAAGTCTTCCGCCAACAAGGTCATTTTTGAAAACTTCTACAACTGGCGCACGCGCTACAGCAACGGGGAATACTGCACGGTGTACGACTTCTCCACGGGACTTTCGTGGAAGCTGCGCATCATGACCAAGGACAAGCACATGGACGCCGAGCCGGCCAGCGAGGAGGACACGGCCATCATGCAGAGGGCCTTCGGGAATCAGACCACCTGGACGCCCAAGGCGGTGTGGGTGACCTTCTCCGACGGCAGGACATACATGGGCTCCACCCATGATGTGCCCCACGGGACGCAGCACCTGACCAAGAACAACTTCAAGGGGCATCTGTGCGTGCACTTCCCCCTGAACATGAAGACGGCGGAATCCATCGGAGATTATGCGGTCAGCCATCAGAAGGCCATCAATGAAGGCTGGGAAAAGACCCAGAAAATGTACTGATCCGATACGCAGGAAACCGCAGGGTTTTCTGCGTTTTTCCATCCTTCGCCCGCACAGGGGCATGCGCGGGTGAGATGTGCCGGCCCGCTCCTTTGCGGCCCCGGGACGAAGACAAAGGCCCGGTGCGCCGCCGGGCCGGGCCCTCTGCCCGGATCAGGCCCTGAAAACCGTGCAAAATGTGTGCATTTTGGCGGGGCGGATTGTCAACTCTTCACAGAAACGGACGATTTTGACGGAAAAGCTTGCTGAACCGCAGGGATAAACGGTATGATTATTGAAAATGACAGGGCAACTTTTTCCATGGCCTGATACAAGAGGAGAACGTATGCTGCAAAAAAAACTGAAGGAGAAAGGCGTTTCGCTTCGGGCGACCCAGGTGGTCCTGGTGATCGGGGCGGTGATTATCTCGGCGTTCCTGTTTTATTCGACGTATCATCTGTCGGTCAGCTTCAAAAAACTGACGGATGCGTCCGAGGAACAGATCGAGCTGAGAAAAGCGGCCCGGGAGCTCATGGACGCGTCGGATTATCTGACGGAGATGGCGCAGCGTTTCACGATACAGGGGGACATGCGTTTCCTCGACGAGTATTTCAAGGAAGCCTTTGAAACCAACCGTCGGGAGGAAGCGCTGGACAGAATGTCCGTGAAAACCGACAACACCGCCGCCCTGAACAGCCTCCAGAAGGCCATGGACCGCTCCGTCAGCCTGATGCAGCTGGAATACTACGCCATGCGGCTGGTGGTTGAAGCGAAGGGCTGTACCAGCTATCCTTCCCAGCTGCAGGGGGTGATTCTGTCCAACGAGGACCTGGAGCTTTCCCCGAAGGAGAAAATGCGCCGGGCGACGGAGATCCTTCTGAGCGAGGCCTACTACACGCAGAAGGAGCATATCCGCAGCAACATGAGGGATACCCTGGACGAACTGGAGAGGATGGCCTACGACACCGATGACACCACCCTCAACGCCTTTACACGGGAGATGTCCTTTGTCCGGCTGATCATCACGATCCAGATCATCGGAATCTTCGCCATGCTGTTTCTGACCACGCACCTGGGCATCCACCCGGTGCTCAACGCGGTGGAGCGCATCAAGACGGGGAACCCGATCCCCGAGGTGGGCGCCAACGAGTTCCGGTACCTGGCGCGCGCCTACAATAAAATGTACGAGGTCTACAAAAACAGCCTCTCACGCCTGAATTTCAAGGCCTCCCACGATGAGCTGACCGGCGTGTACAACCGTGCCGGGTATGACCTGCTCCTGTCCAGCCTGGAGCTCGGCAGCACCTACATGATGCTGGTGGACGTGGACAACTTCAAGGACATCAACGACACCTACGGGCATGAGGTCGGGGACAGCGTCCTGGTCAAGCTGGCCAGGGTCCTGAAGACGAATTTCAGGTCCGACGATTACGTGTGCCGCATCGGAGGGGATGAGTTCGTCGTCTTCATGGTGCATGCCAACCAGAGCCACAGGGCGCTGCTGGCGGGAAAGATGAAGCGGATCGGCGATGAGCTGGCCGACACCAGCGACGGGCTGCCGGCCGTGACCGTCAGCGTCGGCATTGTGCACGGCTCGGAGGCCCCGGATATCAAAACCCTTTTTGAGAAGACGGACGCGGCCATGTACCACTCCAAGCACAGCGGGAAGCACACCTTTACGTTCAACTGACGCATGCTGACCTTTGCGAAAAAGCGGGGCGACCGTCCCGGGGACCGCCGCGCGGGCCCGTCTGCCGCATGCGGTTTGTGCCGTCAGATGACGGGGCGCCTGCCCTTTCGTCTGGCGGTTTCGTTTTACGCCCCGCCTCCCGGGGGAAGGCCGTATGAGGGGCGGCGGACAAAGAAAAAGAGGGCGGCACTCTGGAAGTGGAACGCCCGCTGTGTTATCATGCAGGGCATCATCCCTGCCTGAAAAGGAGCGGAGACCATTTGAAGCAGATCGATTTTTCCTCGGACAACACCCGGCGCAGCGTGGCGGCGGCGGCGCTTCCCATGCTGGTGGCCCAGATCCTCAGCCTGCTGTACAGCATCGTGGACAGGATCTATATCGGCCGCATCCCGGAGGAGGGCACCACGGCCCTGGGCGGGATCGGGCTGTGCTTCCCCTTCATCATCCTGATCACCGCCTTTACCAATCTCTACGGCATGGGCGGGGGGCCCCTGTGCGCCATGGCCAGGGGAAGGCGGAAGATGGAAGAGGCCGGGCGCGTGATGAACACCAGCTATACGCTGCTGGGGGTCACCTCCGTGCTGCTGATGGTCCTCTTTCAGGTCTTTGCCACCCCCCTGCTGCGGATGTTCGGGACCTCAGAGCGGATGATGCCCGCGGCCATGTCCTATCTGCAGATCTACCTGCTGGGCACCCCGGGGGCGATGCTGTCCGCGGGACTGAGCCCGTTCATCAACGCCCAGGGCTTCGCCAGCGCCAGCATGCTGTCCATCGGGATCGGCGCGGTGTGCAACATCCTGCTGGACCCCGTCCTGATCTTCGGCTTCCACATGGGGATCCGCGGGGCCGCCATTGCCACCGTGGTCTCCCAGTACGCGTCCATGGCCTTTGTGCTCCTCTTCCTGCACGGCCCCCAGGCGGAGCTGAAGCTGAGGTTCCTCTCCCCCCTGCGCCTGGAGCGCCGGAGGGTGACGGACATCGTGGGACTGGGTCTGACCGCGTTCATCATGCAGTTCACCAACTCCCTGGTGGCGGTGGTGTGCAACCAGATGCTCTCCTCCTACGGCGGGGACCTGTACGTGTCGGTGTACACCATCATCAACAGCGTGCGGCAGATCCTCGACGTGCCGGTTCACGCGATCACGGAGGGCGCGAGCCCGGTGCTCAGCTACAACTACGGCGCCCGCAGGCTGGAGAAGATGAAGGAGACCGTGCGGATCTTCTCGGGCTGGGCGTTCCTGTACACCGCGGTGATCTGGGTCCTGATCCTCGTGGCGCCGGGCATGTTCATCGCCGTCTTCAGCAGCGATCCCGCCCTCAACGAGGTGGCGGCCGGGTGCCTCAAGATCTATTTTGCGGCATTCATCTTCCAGTCCTTCCAGTACTGCGGCCAGAGCACCTTCAAGGCCCTGGGCCGCAAGCGCAAGGCGATTTTCTTTTCGCTGCTGCGCAAGGTGATCATGGTGGTCCCCCTGACCCTGCTGCTGCCCCGCCTGGGCTTCGGGGTGAACGGGGTTTTCCTGGCGGAGCCCGTCTCCAATGTCATCGGCGGCCTCGCCTGCTTTACGGCCATGATCCGGACCGAGTACCTGCAGTGGGACCGGATGCTCGCCGGGGAGAAGCGCTCCCGGTAGGCATTCCCGCTGCGCCCCGCGCTCCAAAAGGCCTTGACCATTTCTGTACGCACAATTACAATTTGCACAGTACGTCCACACAGACCTGACCCGAAAAGAGGAGCAACCACGATATGGACACGATGAAACGATATGAGTTTTCACCGCAGGCCAGGGCGGCGCTTGAGGACCTCCGGGTGCCCCTTGCCATCTATCAGAAGGTCGGAAGAAATGTGAACACCCTGATGGTGTCAGACGGTTTTCTGGAGGTGTTCGGCTTTGACAGCCGGGAAAAGGCATGCCTGGAGATGGACCGGGACATGTATGCCTACACACATCCGGAGGATCTGTCCCGGGTGACGGAAGCCGCCATCCGGTTTACGAGGGAAGAGGCCCCCTATGACCTGTATTACAGGGTCCGGAGCAGACGCGGCGGGGAATACCGGATGATCCACTCCGTGGGCAGGCACGTGACCA
>OMRS01000394.1 GCA_900313545.1 uncultured Eubacteriales bacterium
CGCGGGCTTCAGCCACGGCGATGTGCTCCTTGCGGGGATCCACCACGAACAGGGCGCCGGGCAGGGTCTTCATCTCGCGGATGCCGCCCAGGTTCTCGCGGAGCTTCTCGCGCTCATGCTGCAGCTTGATGACTTCCTTCTTGGGAAGCAGTTCAAACTCACCGCGCTCTTCCATGGCGTCGATGGCATTCAGGCGTCCGATTCTGCCCTTGATGGTGGTGAAGTTGGTCAGCATGCCGCCCAGCCAGCGGTTGTTGACAAAGAACATGTTGCAGCGCTTGGCCTCGGACTCGATGGACTCCTGGGCCTGCTTCTTGGTGCCCACGAAGAGCACGCTCTTGCCTTCCATGGCGATGGAACGGACAAAGGCATAGGCGTCATCGATCTTGCGGACGGTCTTCTGCAGGTCGATGATATAGATGCCGTTGCGCTCCGTGAAGATGTAGGGCGCCATCTTGGGGTTCCAGCGACGGGTCTGATGTCCAAAGTGGACACCGGCCTCAAGCAACTGCTTCATAGAAATGACTGCCATTGTTTTGTTTTCCTCCTTTTTTAAACCCTCCCTGTCCAAGTCGTCTGCGGCGGACCAAAGTGGCAGGCGCCGAGCCATGGGCAGGTGCGTTTTCCGCGAGATTTTATCATGGGTGAACATGAAAATGCAAGAAATATTTTTTGATTTGCCCGGGTGGGCGTCATCCAGGTCCCCCCGCATCTGGCTCCCCTTTGCCTGCGGTCATGAAGCGTCTGTCCCGGGCACCAAAAAAGCTGCGGAAACTCCGCAGCTTTCCTATTTATCAGTGAGCGTAACCTGTAAGCCGAGTTCTGTAAATAGCGACCATCTATCTGGTCCTGTTGTCGCCAACAGGCTCTAGCGAAATCCTGAGAGCATCGGCGGGCCGCCTCAATCGCTCTTTCGTTTCTTGCTCCGGATGGGGTTTACATCGACAGCCTGTTACCAGACTGCGGGTGAGCTCTTACCTCACCTTTCCACCCTTACATGCCATGCATGCGGTATCTCTCTGTTGCACTTTCCCTGGAGTCGCCTCCGCCGGGCATTACCCGGCACCCTGCCCTGTGGAGCTCGGACTTTCCTCACGCCAAGGCGCGCGGCCGCTCAGTTACCTCACGACAAATCCCTGTCACGTCGGACTGTTCACAAAGATCATCCGTCCGCAGTTCTCGCATTCCACGTAGGGAACATCCCCTCTGGCCTGATCCAGCTGGGCCGAGGGCAGCTGGGTATTGCACCCGCCGCACCGGTTGCCCCGAAGATGCGTCAGCGGCCGGCTGGTATGCTTCTTGATCTGGTTGTAGCGCTCGATGAGGTCGGCGGGGATGCCGGCCGCCTGCTCCGCCACCTTCTTTTTCAGCTCTTCCAGACGGCTCTTGGCCGTTTTGTATTCCTCATCATAGACGACCTTGATGCGGTCAAACTCCGCCCTCGCCTTGGCCGCGCGCACGCGGACCTCCCGCTGCTGGCGGTCGCGCATGTCCGCATCCTTGCGCATGCGCTGAATCTCGTTTTCATAGCGGTTGAGGGTGGTGATCAGCTTCTGCAGTCCCGAGATGTGCTGCTGGGCCTCCTGCTGGTTCTGCGGCGGATTGGCCTCAAAGGCCGCCTGGGCCTCCGCAATGCCCTTGCGAAGACGCTCCACCTCATCCACCAGTGCGTCGATGCGGTCCTCGGTCACCTCGGAATCCGTCTCGATCTTCTTGAGCGCGTTCTGCTGTTCAAGGAGAAAATCCCTGTATTTGATCAGTTCCTTTCGATTGCTGGAATTCTTCATTTCCCTTTCATAGCTGTCCAGTTCGGTGTCCACTTCCTGGAACTGCCAGAGACGATCATACTGCTGC
Organism: uncultured Eubacteriales bacterium; assembly: GCA_900313545.1. The sequence goes on from OMRS01000394.1 coordinate 1,855, forward strand.
AAAATCATTCCTCCTTGACGGTGCTCGATTGTACACGTCCGCCTGTGAAACCCGGACGGACAGGCCGTATTCTAAAGCATCCGCCCGCTTTTGTAAAGACCGCGCCACAACGGCGCACACGGGGCGCTCGGTCTCAAAGTGCCCGGCTTCCAGGATGCACAGCCCCGCATCCAGCGCGTCCAGGGCCAGGTTGTGGCGGACCTCACCGGTCAGGAAGCAGTCGGCCCCCAGCGCGAGCGCCGCGGCATACTCCCCGCTGCCCGCGCCCGAGCAGCAGCCCAGCCTGTGCACCAGCCGGTCCGGCTCCCCGTAGGTGCGCACCTGGGCGTGCAGACGCTCCCCGGCCCGCCGGCACAGCTCTCCAAAGGTCATCTCCTCCAGGTCGCCCACCCGCAGGCACCCCTCGCCCGTCAGGTTCGTGCAGCCCATGAGCGACAGGAGCGTTTCATTGACCCCCTCCGTGGCCGCATCCAGGTTGGTGTGTGCGGCGATATGCCCCATGCCCAGCCGGGCCATCTCCAGCATCAGCCGGCCCTCCCGGGTCTCATCCGTCAGGCGGCTGACCGGCTTGAACATGAAGGGATGGTGGGTCACCACCGCCTCCGCGCCAAAGGCGCGGGCTTCCTCCAGCACCGCTTCGGTCACGTCCAGGGCCACCAGCACCCGGTTGACCGTCTGGTCCCTTCGCCCGAGCAGCAGCCCCACGTTGTCCCATTCCTCAGCCAGTTCCCAGGGAGCAATCTCCCCCACCAGCTCCTCCAGCTGTGAAAGCGTGCAGCTCATCCGATCACCTCCCGGATCCAGGTCATTTCCTGATCGATCTCCCCGCGCCGCTCCTGCGTGCGCGCGGTCTGCTTTCCCGAAAGCCTGCCCAGGTCCCGCTCCAGCTGCACAAGGCGCCGCTGCAGGACCCTGCGCTCTCCCGGCGTGGGCGCCCCGTTTCCGGCCAGCCCCAGCCTCGCCTCCCTCGGCGAAAGCTCCCGGGGCGCTCCGCGTTCCAGTCCCATGACCACATAGTCCCGGCCCCCGGCCTCGGGATACTGTTCCTCCTTCAGAAGGTACCCCCGCAGGGCAAGCTCCGCGCGGACCCTGGGCACGTCCGTATTGGCCTGCACCACCAGGAAGGTCTTCTCCGGCAGCGTCCCGGCGCCCAGGATCTCCAGCACGGTCATGCCGCCCATGCCCGCCAGCACCACCACGTCAGGGCTTTCCCCCTCCAGGGCGGACAGCCCGTCCGCCACCGCAAGGCGCGCATGGCCCGCCAGGCCCATGCCCTCCAGCAGCACCCGCGCCTTGGCCAGGGAAGGCGCGCTGATATCCGAGGCGATGAGCCGGATTTCCGGGCGCTGGCGCAGCAGATAGGCGCTCAGGTACCCGTGGTCGCAGCCGATGTCCGCCACCACGGGGGACGGGTTCCCCCGCAGACGCGCAAGCACCATGTCCGCCGCGCACAGCAGCCTAGCATCCAGGGATTTTTTCGGGTGTCCCATGTTTCCTCCATGTTCAAAAAGCAGCGGGGGGTTCCCCCGCTGCTCATCAGTCCAGACAGTCCTTGAGTTTCTTGATCCGGCTGGGATGGCGCAGCTTGCGAAGGGCCTTGGCCTCGATCTGCCGGATGCGCTCCCTCGTGACATTGAATTCCTGGCCCACTTCCTCCAGGGTGCGCTGGCGGCCGTCCTCCAGCCCGAAGCGCAGGGAAAGCACTTTCTTCTCCCTCGGCGTGAGGGTGTCCAGCACGCTCATCAGCTGTTCCTTCATCAGGGTGAAGCTGGCCGCCTCCGCCGGGGAGGGCACGTCCTCATCGGGAATGAAGTCGCCCAGGTGGGAATCCTCCTCCTCGCCGATGGGCGTCTCCAGGGAGACGGGCTCCTGAGCGATCTTGATGATCTCCCGGACCTTCTCCACGGAAATGCTCATGGCCTCGGCAATCTCCTCGGGGGTGGGCTCCCGTCCGTTCTCCTGGAGCAGCTGCCGCGAAACGCGGATCAGTTTGTTGATGGTCTCCACCATGTGCACGGGGATGCGGATGGTTCTGGCCTGGTCCGCGATGGCCCTCGTGATGGCCTGGCGGATCCACCAGGTGGCGTAGGTCGAAAACTTGTAGCCCTTGGTGTAGTCAAACTTGTCCACCGCCTTGATGAGACCCAGGTTTCCCTCCTGGATCAGGTCAAGAAACAGCATGCCCCGGCCCACGTAGCGCTTGGCGATGGAGACCACCAGCCTCAGGTTGGCCTCCGCCAGCTTCTTCTTGGCCCGCTCGGCCAGGGGCCCGCCCAGCTCCATCTGCTTGGCGATGTCCACCTCTTCCTCCGCGGTGAGCAGCGGCACCTTGCCGATCTCCTTGAGGTACATGCGCACCGGGTCATCCACGCTGACCCCCTCGGGCACGCTCAAATCCAATTCCACGCTGGGAACATCCGGGGTCATCTCCTTCCCGCTCTCATCGGCAGGCTGGGTGATCACCACAATCCCCGTCTCGTTGACCTTGTCCAGCAGCGCTTCGATGTCGTCTGCGTCCAGCATCAGGTCCTGTTCCCGCATCAGGATTTCCTGATACGTGAGGGCCCCGCCCTTTTCCTCCGCCAGAAGGCGGACATCCTCGATGACTTTCTGCAACTGCTCCTGTGTCAATGCCATCCCGCGTTCATTCCTTTCCAGCATCCTTGAGTTGCTTCATGAGTTGTTCGATTTCCTGCAGGATCTCCATCTGGCCTGCGGGAGGCTCCCGTGAGATGCGCTCCCGAAGATCCCGGATCCGCGTTTCAAGCCGCCGGGCATGCAGAACCGACAGACACCTGCCCAGGTCCCGCAGTCCCGGCTTTTCCGGCAGCTCCGAGTCGTGCTGGATCTGCCGGGCCAGCAGTCCCCGCTCCAGGCTGCCCGCCTCCTCGAGCACCCGGGACACAGGCGTTCCTGCCAGCAGTGCATCTGCCGTCTTTTTTCCAAAATCGGAGATCAGGTCGTTCCCCGTCACCGCCCCGGCGTCGGGGTTGTGCGTGGCCAGGGCGGAAAGCAGCTGAAGCTCCGCCCGCGTGATCTCTCCGTCCACTCCCGGGAAAACCTCCTCGGTGCTCAGGGGGCGGCGCCTGGGGAGCGCCGCCTGCCGGGAGGACCCCAGCAGCTCCGTGTGCCCGATCTGGGCCAGGAGCACCTCGCGGTCAAAGCCCGTATCCAGCATCAGCTGGCGGACATAGTTGTCAAGCAGCACGGGCTCCGTCACCTTCGAGAGGAATTTGGCGCAGGCCATGGCGTAGGCCGTTCTCCCCTCCTGGGTGGTCATGTCGTGCTGTTCCATTTCCCTGCGCATGCGGTAGACGGCCGCATCCACAGGCACCAGCGCCTCAAATCCCTCAAGCCCCCGGGCCCGGATGAACTCGTCCGGATCCATGCCCTCCGGGAAATCCAGCACCCGGGCAGGCAGCTGCTCCTGCTCAAAAATCTGCAGCGCCCGAAGGATCGCGTGCTGTCCGGCGCTGTCGCCGTCATAGCTGACCCAGACCTCCGGCACCATGCGCCGGATCAGCTGGGCCTGCTCGGAGGTCAGGGCCGTGCCCAGGGTGGCGCACACCCCGGTGACCCCGGCCTGCCGCAGGGAGATCACATCCATGTACCCTTCGGTCAGGATGATGCGCCGCAGCCCCTTTTCCTTGCGGAGAAGGTTTGCGGCGTAGACGCCCCTGCGCTTGTTGAACACCGGGGTGTCCCCGGTGTTGATGTATTTCCTCGGGTCCTTGTCCAGCGCCCGGCCGCCAAAGCCCAGCACCTGGCCGCGCCCGTCGATGATGGGGAACATGGCCCGGCCGCGGAAGAACTCGTAGACGCCCCGCTCCCCGCGCCCGGCGATTCCGGATAAAACCAGCTCCTCCTCGGTAAACCCCTGCTCCCGCAGCGTCCGGAGGGTCAGCCCCCGGTCCGCGGGGCTTGCGCCCAGGCCGAAGCGGCGGATGGTGGAATCCGTCAGGCCCCGCCGGTAAAAATACTCCAGCACCTGCCGGTTTTCCTTCTGCCACAGCTGGGCATGGAAAAAGCGGGCACACTCCCGGTTGGCCGACAGCAGCCGCTCCCGCACGCCGGCGGACACGCCGCCTGACCTGCGCCCGTCATCCTCAGGAACCGCCATGTTCACCGACTGGGCCAGTTCCCTGCAGGCCTCGATAAAGCCCAGGTTCTCCGTCTCCATGACGAAGTTGATGGCCGTCCCGCTGGCGTGGCAGCCGAAGCAGTAGTAAAACTGCTCCTGTTCATTGACCGTAAAGGAGGGGGTCTTTTCCCCGTGAAAGGGACACAGCCCCCAGTAGCGTCCTCCCTTTCGGGTCAGCTGCACCCGCCGGGAGACCACCTGCACGATATCCAGCCGCGCCCGCAGCTCACTGATCCAGCTTTCCGGAAGCATCCGCACACCGTCCTAACATGATTCGCCAAAGGGGCAGAAGTTCCTGCCGCCCAAAAAAATTTTTTCAGCCTGCGAAAAAGGTGGGAATAAACAGGTGTTCGTACATCACGACCGCATAGCGGTCCGTCATGCCCGCCACATAGTCCGCCGCTCCCCGCATCGTCCCCTCCCGGTAGGTGATCTCGATATACTCATTGGGGATCTCCGCGGGGTGGGCGGAAAAGTACTTGACCAGCTCCTGGATGATGTGGGTGGTGCGCTGCACCTCCCCCTGCGCCCAGTCCCTGGAATAGACGTTGACAAACAGGAAGGTCCGCAGCTCCGTGAGCGCCTGCCAGCACTCATCGCCCATGCACACCTCCCTGCGGTCCCGGGAGGCGTTGATGACGCTGCGCACCATCGTTTCGATGCGCTCGCCGTGGGTCTTTCCCAGCACCCGCAGCGGCGCTGAGGGCAGGTCCTCCTGGCGCAGGATCCCCGCGCGGATGGAATCGTCGATGTCGTGGTTCACATAGGCGATGCGGTCCGCCAGGTGCACGCAGCAGCCCTCCAGGGTCATGGGGCGCACCTCGCCGGAGTGGTGCTCGATGCCGTCGCGCACCTCCAGCGTCAGGTTGAGGCCCCGGCCCCCGTTCTCGATCTTTTCCACCACGCGCCTGCTCTGCACCCGGTGCTCAAAGCCCCCGGGCAGGATCCTGGCCAGCGCGCTTTCCCCCGCATGGCCGAAGGGCGTGTGCCCCAGGTCATGTCCCAGGGCGATGGCTTCCGTCAGATCCTCGTTGAGGCGCAGGGACCTGGCCAGGGTCCGGGCCACCTGCATCACCTCCAGGGTGTGGGTCATGCGCGTACGGTAGTGGTCCCCCTGGGGCGCCAGAAACACCTGGGTCTTGCCTTTGAGCCGCCTGAACGCCTTGCAGTGCAGAATCCGGTCCCTGTCCCGCTGATATTCCGTGCGCAGGTCATCCGGCCGGATTTCCTCCTCCCGCCCGCGGGTCTCCGCGCTGCGGGCGGCATAGACGCTCAGTTCGCTGCGTTCCCGCGCCTCAAGCATCTCCCGGATCGTCATGGGCATCCTCCTTTGTTCGGCTTCCATCCGTTTTTTCGCACAGTCGAAGACTTCCCTTTACGCCAACCAGACGGAAAATCGGAAGGGTTTTATCCCGGAATTTGGCCCCTCACAGGTTTTTGGTCATTGATGTGTTTGAGGAGCATTTCAGGATCAGGCCCCCGTGCTTTCATGTATCCTTTCATCAGGCTGCGCCATCCGGGGCCTTTTTTGCCGCGCTGCGGAGCCTCAAAGCGAATGAAAGCGGCTTCACGGGAGCGGTTCCGGTCCCGTAAAGCCGTCTGTCCTTTCTTGTGCCCGGGGGATGCCGGCTCAAGCCGGCCTGTTTGCGCCCTTTACGCCGTCCCTGCGGCGGGCAGCGCCGTGACGGCGGCATCTCTCCTGCCCGATTCTCATGTAAGGGGCAGCGGGGCCGCCCCGTATCAATGACATCGCAGGATCCCTGCAGGCGTTTTTCACGCTTCCCGGATCATTTCCGGGAACGCAGACGCCCCAGGCATCGTTTGATCGTCCGCTTCAAATCCTTGGGGATCATCCCCGCAAGGATGCTCCCGGCGATGTCCTTCCTGAAACGGGTCCTGAAAACCCGGTCCATCCCCGGATATCCCTCTGCTGCATAGACCTGCAGAAGGGCCTCACGCTCCGGCGGGGGCTGGCAGGGCCGGTTCAGCTGCTCGTTGTGGCGGGCCACCTTCTCAAAGGTGGAGGGCAGCGTCACCAGCTTCTCCCTGCAGTCCTCCCACAGCGCCTTTCCCTTTTTAGTGTTCAAAAGGACGCAGGAGATGCCCCTGCCGTTGGACAGTCCTCCCGGCTCCCGGTACCGGGGATACTCCTCGTGGAAGCCCCAGAAATCTCCCAGGGTGATATCCGCCGCCCGCTCAGGCCTTGCAAAGGGGCAGTGATAGCAGCTGTCCCGGTAGGTATAGGACTTCAGGAAGAAGAAGACATAGGCGATGAGATTCCCGTCCCGGGCATGCTCCTTCAAGGCCCCGGAGGGGTCCTGACAGACGCACCGGCTGATCATCCCCTGGCCTTTGCGCTTGTCCCGGAACCAGAACCCGGTGATCCTTCCGCCCAGGGTCTTCCCGTAGAACTCCAGGAACTGCTGAAACATCCTTTTCCCGGGGACGCCGTGGCAGATGATCTCCACGGTCAGCAGTCCGTCATCCTTCCCCTGCACAATCCGCTTCAGCGCGGCAATCTGGCAGGGGGTGCCGGTAAAGAGGACGGTTTTTCCCGAGAGCAGGTCCTGCTTTGCCTGCCGGTATGTGTCCCCCATGTCGCTCTGCACGTATTTTGAGCCCTGCAGCAGGGGGAGCCGGTCCGCACTGTCGATTCGGATATGCCTGGGTTCCAGGGTGCCGTTTTCGGATTCCAGAGCGCGGCCGTAGACCACGCCGCCGCCCTCCAGGACCTTTCCGGCCAGTACCGCAAAGGCGCCGCCGGAGGATGAGCGCATGAGCAGCGCGCCGTCCTTCGCCGCCGCCCCGTAGACCTCCTGCACCGGCCGGAGCCCGTTGTCGTTCCGGCAGGGACAGACCCTTGTGCATGCGCCGCAGGATACGCACAGGGCCTCATCAATCACGGGATAGACAAAACCCGCATCGTCCTCCTGCATCCGGATGGCGGACCTGGGGCAGACATTCCCGCAGGCCCCGCAGCCGCAGCAGTCCTTTTTTTCTTTGTACAGAACGATTTGTTTCATCCCTTCACCGCTCCCAGCGCATCCTTCAGATATTGTCTGCTCCTGTGCCTCTTCTCTGAAATGAGTTGATTGACAGCGCTGTAGTCGATCTCCGATTCCATGCTGTCCAGGTCGAACCGGAAACCGGGGCCGATCACCCGATCGGGGATCTTCAGCTCATTTAAGAGAGCCGTCACCTTTTTCACCCGGCTGTCGTTGGTCAGATAGACCTTGAACGGCCGCTGGAAAAGGATGGAAAAGACCGCTCCGTGGAAAGTTCCCGTAAACACCGCCCGGGCCTCCCGGAACATCTCCACCCACTCAAAGGGGGTCAGGTCAACCGTGGCGGAGGTGTACCTCCTGTCGCACTCACCGGCGCCGTAGACGGCCAGTCCTTGGGCCCTGGCACAGGAATAAATCTGGTCCAGGATCTGCGGAGGCAGCCTGTCGCAGTAATAGAACAGGATATACGGCTTTTTGACCGGCCGCAGGCTGCTGCGGGGAAACTCCACCAGGAACGTGGGGTCAAGGACCCGGACAGGGGCGACATGGGTCACCCGCTCCACCAGTTTCTCGGTCAGATCGTCCCGGGCGGAGATGCTCCTGAATTTTCTGATGCCGTCAATGACGTAGCGGGGCACCTCGCCCTCCCCCGTGGCCTTGCCCACACTGGGCGCATAGGCGATCAGGTTTTTGCAGGTCAGGCCGATGCCGAATTTCAGCTCGGCGTTTCCCTTGGAGTCCATGTAGTTCCAGACCTCGTCGCTGCCGACCACGATGCAGTCAAACCCCAGGGCGTTGATCTGCCCGGCGCCAAAGCATCTGGGTGAAAGAACCATGTCCCTTTTCCGGGCTTCCCCGAACACACGGGGAAGCCTGATTTTTTGAACCCACTCCTTCAGGGTCTCCCGATCCCGATAGAACCGGAACCAGCCGCCTGCGTTGATGAGATAGTGCTTGATGTTGATGTAATCGATGATCTGCACTTCGTCCTGGGGAAAAAGCTCCGAAATCGCCTGTCTCAGGGCCCACGCCTGCAGGAAGGCTCCGTAATTGCTGATGTACTGATGGGTCAGTA
>OMRS01000356.1 GCA_900313545.1 uncultured Eubacteriales bacterium
ACCCCGGGGGTCCTTGTAAATGCGCCAAGCATCCCGCACAGCGCCGCCGCCCAGGGATGGCCCCGCATGAGCAGGCACATGCACAGAAGGGTCAGAAAGAGGAACAGTGCCTCCGTATAGACCAGGCCCATGAAAATACTGAAGGGGCACAGCAGAAACAGCCCCACGGCCGCCCAGGCCGGGTTCCGGTCCCGCAGCGACTTGACCAGGTCATACAGCGCCACCGCCGCCCCCGCGGAAAAGCACCAGGACAGCAGGGTCCCCGCAGCAAAGGGATCCAGTCCCGTCAGGCGGGACAGTCCCCGCATGAGCATCGGATAGAAGGGAAAGAAGACCAGCCGGAGCCGATCATTCCCCATGTCCGTATACCACTGCCGGGCGATGCCAAGGTAGTGCCGTGCATCCCAGTGCAGCCAGATCCCCTCAAAGGAGGCCAGCAGGTCCTCCGTTCCGCCGTTGAGTCGGTACATCAGATACCCCAGCAGGGCAACCCCCACCCGCACGGCCAGGGCCATGGCCGCCACAAGGAGCACCTCCCTGAGACTCAGCGGGGAGACGGGAAATTCTCCCGGCAGAGTATCAGGTTCCGCCATCTCCCCGTCGAGCACCAGACGGATCCCCCGCCGGAGCAGTCCCAGCGCCATGACGGCCACCATGCCGATGGACAAGGCCGCCAGCAGCGGCGGCATCAGTTCATCAATCCTGATCACCCGTCCTCCTCCTGGGAAGGGTGGCCGGCCGGTAGGCATCCTTCACATCCACCCTGGGAGGAAGACTGGTCCGCTGGATCCTGTCCTCCTCCTCATCCCCGATGAAGTTTCCAAGGGCATGCATGATGCCCTTTTTCTCCGGCGCCGGCTGCTCCCGGACCGGAGCCGCCTGGGAACGGCCCGTGCCTGTCCGGGCCTGCGCAGTCCTTCTTTTAGGAATCTCCGCCACCTTTTTTTCATATTCAGCCTTTTTCCTGCGGTATTCCTCCATCTGACGGTCATACTCCGCTTTCTTTACCCTGTACTCCTCCATTTCACGCGCATAGCGTTCCTGAGGGGTCTCCTCCCGCGGGGGCATTCCCGTCTTCACCGGAGCTGGCGCAGCGTCCATCTTCCGGGTCCCGCTTTCCGTCACGGGCCCCCTCCTTGCTGCAGGGGACGAAACGGGCATTTTCCGGGTCTGCTCCATCCCTGCCTGCGTCCGGTCCATCCTGAGGGTCCCGTTTTCCGCCACGGGTACGCTTCTTCTCATCACGTGGGATTCCTGAAGGGTGAGTCTGCGGGTCTGCTCCTCCGTCCGGGAAGCCGCCGGCTGCCCTGCCTCAGTCCCGGGGTCGCGCTTCGCGCTCTCCGGCATGCTGACCGGCAGCGGATGCATCGCCCGGGTCCGATCGTCCGCCCGGTCCCGGTTTGCCGACCAGTCCTCCTCATCCACGGTATCTCCGGCTCCGGGGAAAGGCAGAATCCGGGTGTCCTCCCTGGATCCCTCCTGGTCCCGGAAGGCACGTCCGGGATAGTGTCCAAGCTCTTCATCGGAAATCTTCCGGGCTCGGGCCTCGGCGGATTCCCTCTCCAGGGGCAGCCAGTCACTGTCCTCCTCCTTCCGGGGGCGGGCCGTCCTGTCATCCTGAATATGCAATACCTTTTTGGCCTTCACTGCCACCCGGTGCCGGGGCTGCCAGCGGATCAGCCAGACCAGCCAGTCTCCCACCAGGCCCACCGCCACCAGTGTCACCGTCAGGGGAATCCAGTATTTCCCCAGCCATTCCAGCAGGGTCGTGCGGTCCGTGGTGAACACATCCCAGATCATGTTTGCCAGCGCCCTGACCCAGCCAAAGAGCAGGGTAAAGATCGCTTCCATCCAGGTTCCCATCATGACCTCCCTTTCTTAATTAAAAATCCGGTCGCAGCAGCGCCCGGATTCAGGTTTTATCGTGTTCTCACAGTCACCGATGCCTCGGCGGCGCCCAGGGAGAACGTCAGTTCCGGCGCATTGTCCACCCTCACCTGAATCGGCAGGACATGTCTTCCCGCCTCCAGGCCAGAGGCATCCACATAGGCCAGGACGTCTCCTGCGGTCAGTTCATTCAGGAAAGGCAGCGGCCCACTGACCGTCACCGTCACCCGCTGAGGATTGAGGGTGGCGATCTGTCTGGCGCCCAGGTTCAGGCACTCAATGGTCAGCTGTCTGAACGTCCTTGTCCCCTGGATGGGAACAATGCGGGCCTTCACCGCCACCTCCGCCGGGACGCTGCTGTCCATGCCGGCCACCCGGTGGATACGGACATAGCCGTTTACCTCCCCGGTGGCTCCAGAGATGTCCAGGGGATTGTCCCCCGTAATATAGCGGATGGCGCGCAGGGCTTCCTCCGTGCCGGACAGCGGGACCTCCGTGATCTCCATGTCCACGCCGGAGAGGACATACCCTTCCGCCGGATTTCCCGTGACAAACGCCTCAGGCATCAGGCTGACGCTGCGGAGCGTCTGCATTTCCACCTCCACGTTCACCGTGCTGGTGATGACGCCCTGATTGGTCACGGTCAGCCGTTCCATGGGAATCGTCACCCCCGCGCTGTCCTGGAGGGTAATGGCCACGGCCATCCGGTCGCTCATGCGCTTGGAGGACAGGATGGTCTGATCCAGGGTTACCATGACCCTGGAAACCCGGTTCACCAGAGACTGGGGGCCGGAGACCGTGAGCATGTTGGGGTCCGTACGGTAGCTGCTCAGGGTAAGGCCGGGTGCCAGACTCCCGTCGAGCACCAGGACCACCGGCACGCGCCTTGACACATAACGCTCCACATGCACCGTCATCTCGGAGGGCTCGCAGGAAATCACCTGGCCGTAGATCTGGGAGGAATAGACGATGCTCAGCAGGTTTTCCCCTTCTCCCGTCACCTGGTTCAGCTCAAAATGGGGGTTGTAGCTTGAGGCGGTGACCCGGTCGTAATTGGCCTGGGTCACTTCCACCAGCATGTTCACGCTGGGCAGAGTCTGGGACAGGTCATCCGTGACGATGTACCCCCGGCTCAGCAGGGAGGATTCACCCGTCAGGGTGGTGGGAATTCCCGAAAAATACTTTCTGCGCACCAGTGTGCCGTCCGAAGCCACCATGACGCCCCAAATGATGGCCGCCGCCACCAGAGAAACCGCCGCCAGGAAAATGCGGTTGTTCATCAGCCGGTCAAAGAACTGCCGGACCTTGAAGAACCGTCCCTTCCCGTTCGTCCTGCGGTGCCTGTTGTCGTTCATCATGACTGGCGGTCCTCCCTTCTCCCAAAGTGCCACAGGTCCAGAAGATTGCGGTTCCGGTTTCCCGTGTCATACAGCCGGTGGAGGACCTGGCGCAGGGACGCCTCATCCATGTTGCGCATCAGACGGCCTCCCTCGGCCATCGAGATAATGCCGGTTTCCTCGGAGACGATGAACACCGTCGCATCGGAGATTTCCGTTACGCCGATGCCGGCCCGGTGCCGGGTTCCCAGGTCCCGTCCCACGCCGGTGGTGTCCGACAGGCGCAGCAGGCATGCCGCAGCCACCACGCGGTTTTCCCGGACCACCACCGCACCGTCGTGCAGGGGGGTCTTGGGCTCAAAGATATTCTCCAGCAGCGGCTGGGAGACCAGGCCGTCCACACGGGTGCCGGTGGCAATCACATCATCCAGATGAATGCCGTTTTCCCAGACGATCAGGGCGCCCACGCGGCGCAGGGACATGTGCCGCAGAGCCAGGATGACCTCGTCGATAATCGTTTCCGTGTCATCGATCGAAGTGGCGGTATCCAGCACCGACCGGTTGCCGATGCTCTGGAGAATGCGCTGGATCTCCGGCTGAAAGAGAATGATCAGCAGGACCGGTCCCGCATTGGTCAGCCAGGACAGGATAGCGTGGATGGCCCGCAGACCCATGACGTCGGAAACCCAGGTCACCAGCACAAGAAACACGATTCCACGCAGGGTCTGCGCCGCACGGGTATGGCGCACATTGACCAGAAGCAAATAGATCAGGACGGCAAGCAGGAACACGTCCACAAAATCCATTATGTCCGGGCGGTTCAGAATATTCCACAGAATCGTGGAAATCTGTCCTTTAAGTCCCCGCAAAGCCACCACTCCCCATCTTCATGCAATCCTCCAAATTATACACCATCCCCATCTTCTGTAACAGGGCTTGTCCGGCTTTTCCAAAATAATCTGCAGGCGGCGCCGCGCCCTTTCGTCAGGGCTTCCCGTCCTCCAGGCAGATCATGTCGCTGATGCTGTCGCGGCGCGCCACGGAGAGCATCACGTCCCTGCCCACCCTGAAGCCCTCTTCCTCGATGGCCCGGGCGCCTTCGGCGTAGGCCAGCTCCGGCAGGTTGTTCTCTCCGGACAGATGCGCCAGACACACCGCCTGCAGACCGCCATGCACCAGGTCCCTGAGCACCCGGCCGCAGGTCACGTTGCTCAGGTGCCCCTTCCGGGAAAGAATCCGCTGCTTGAGATGATAGGGATACGGCCCCTCCCGAAGCATCTTTTCGTCATGATTGGACTCCAGGACCATGGCCTGGCAGCCCCGCACCGCATTCATCCACACGTCATTGATGTGCCCGATATCCGTGGCCACCGCGCAGCGCAGGCTGCCCTTTCCAAACACGAACCCCACCGGGTCCATGGCATCGTGGGGGATCGGGAAGGGCAGCACGTTCACCTGTCCGACGAAGAAATCCTCTCCTGTCACAATCTCCCGCACCAGGTTCTCATCGATGCTGTCGTCCCTGCGGCACATTCCCTCCCAGGTTCCCCGGTTGACGTACAGCGGAATATGGTAACGCCGTGAAAACACCGGGAGTCCCCGGACATGGTCCACATGCTCATGGGTGATCAGAATGCCGCTCAGCTGCTCCGGTTCCACGCCGATCTCCTTGAGGGCCGTGGCTGCCCTCCTGCAGGAGACCCCCATGTCTACCAGAAAGTACAGGTCATCCATGACCACCAGAGTCATATTTCCCGCTGATCCCGATGCAAGCGGGCAGAGAATCATCCTCATTGTCCATCGACCTTTCCGATTCCATTCACTTGAACCCCCGTGCGCGATCGGTTAGAATACCCGGCATGGAGGCATGCCCCGCATTATATCTGATTTGCGCAGGCGATGCAAAAGACTTGACAGAGGAGCAGAGTCATGGACAACTACAGGCTGTGGGGACGGATGATCCAGAACAACCGCATCATCCGTTCCGAAACCGTTCCCGTGGAAAACGGGGACATGGAAGGCGCGATGGTGGAAATCTGCCGCCGCATGGACATCCAGCGGCCATTGCAGCTGCCCAAGCACACCAGAGACTTTGAGAATTTCGGCCACACCTTCTATTCAAAGGAGCACTTCACGGAACCCGTTTCCTTTCAGAAGCTGGAAATCGAACTGCTGCTCCCCGAAGGCGCTTCAAGGCCGGGCGGCGGTCCCCGCCATCCCCTGGAGGACGCCTGATGACGCCCCCTTGCGGGCGCTTTGCGCCAACCCCCAGCGGCAGGCTGCACATCGGCAACCTCTTCTGCGCGCTGCTTTCCTATCTCTCCGCCCGTCATGCCGGCGGGCGTTTTCTTGTGCGCATTGAAGATCTGGACCGGCCCCGCTGCCCCGCGTCCCTGGCACAGGACAATCTGGAGTCGCTGCGGTATCTGGGCATCACCTGGGATGAGCCGCCCCTGTGGCAAAGTCTTCGGGACGGGGCTTATGAGGAAGCCCTCTCCGCGCTCCGGAAATCCGGCCGCCTCTATCCCTGCTTCTGCACCCGGCAGCAGCTGCTTGCCACCCGCGCGCCCAACCTGGGCGACGGCAGGAGCGTCTATCCTCTGACCTGCTACGGCCTGTCCCCTGAGGAAGCGGCACACCGCGCCGCCCTTCGCGCGCCCGCACTTCGTCTGCACGTTCCGGAGGAGGTGGTGACCTTCACGGACCTGCACATGGGAAAGCAGACCTTTGACCTTTCCTCCGAGTGCGGCGATTTCATCGTGCGCCGCTCAGACGGCCTTTTTGCCTACAACCTGGCCGTCGTGGTGGATGACGCCTTCAGCGGGGTCACTGAGGTGGTCCGCGGCCGGGACATCCTGCCCTCCACTCCCCAGCAGATCTGTCTGGCCCGCCTGCTCTGCCTCCCCGTCCCCGTCTACCGTCATGTTCCCCTGCTCCTGGCCCCGGACGGGCGCCGCCTGGCCAAGCGGGACCGGGACGTGACCCTGGAAGGGCTTTCCCGCCGCATGAGCCGGGATGCCCTGCTGGGAGTCCTCGCAGCAGCTGCCGGACAGCTGCCGGAGCCCCGGGAGATCTCCCTGTCCCGCCTGATCCGGGACTTTGACTGGGAAAAGGTTCCCCGTCAGGATATTCCCCTGTCCGCCTCCCTGCTGGAGGGCTGACCCCGTGCCATGACAAAACCCGGAAGGACTCCTGTCCTTCCGGGTTATTTGTGTTTTCAGATCTGCACCTCGCCGCTGAGAATCTGCCGGTAATCCGCCAGGTTCTTGCGCAGGAGCCTGGGGATATCCAGCTGGTAGGGACATCGGGTTTTGCATGCTCCGCACTCCACGCACCCGTCGATTTTGAACATCTCCTGCTGCCACTCGGGGGCCGTCCACTTTGCCGATGGCGAGCGGCGGATCATCTGGGACATGCGCGCGCACTGATTGATGATGATCCCTGCGGTGCACGGGGCACAGTAGCCGCAGCCCCTGCAGAACTCGCCCTGCAGCGCGGCGCGGTCCTCCCGGATCACATTCTCCAGCTCCGGGGTCATTTCGCTGCCGGCGTCAAAGAAGGAGAGCCACTGCCGCAGCTCCTCCTCCCGCTGGATCCCCCAGATGGGGAGCGCCTCGTACTGGCTCATGAAGGCCATGCAGGCCAGGGCATTGG
>OMRS01000022.1 GCA_900313545.1 uncultured Eubacteriales bacterium
CCTGTATCAGGAGGAAGCATGCCAGTCAAAGAGTTTAATCACCGGATCACCACGCTGTCAAACGGGCTTCGGGTGGTGACGGAGCAGATGCCGACCCTGTCCTCGGTGAGCGTGGGGATGTGGATCCGCTGCGGGTCCGTGCTGGAGAGCGAAGCGGAGAACGGCCTGTCGCATTTTATCGAGCACATGCTCTTCAAGAGCACCGAAAACCGGAGCACCCGGGAGATCGCCGAGGAGATGGACCGCCTCGGGGGGCAGATGAACGCCTTCACCAGCAAGGAATGCACCTGCTACTATGCCAAGGTGATCACCGAGCACCTTCCCCGGGCGCTGACTCTGCTGTTCGATATCCTGACCCATCCCCGGCTGGACCCCGGGGAGATGGAGAAGGAGCGGGGGGTGATCCTCGAGGAGATCGCCATGAGCGAGGATACCCCGGATGACTTGGTGTTTGATCTGCTCAGTGAGGCATGGTATAATGATCATCCAATGGCCAGGCCGATTCTGGGCTATGAATCCTTTATTTCCGGCGTCTCCCGGGAACAGCTCAGGGCGTTTCGGGAAAAGCACTATTTCCCGGCCAACACCGTGCTGGCGGTGGTGGGGTCCTTTGATGAGGAGGCGCTGCTGGAGCAGTGCGAGCGCGAACTGGGCGACTGGCCGGCGCGGGGAGTGGCGGAGGAGCCGCTGCCCTTTGTGCCCTCCGCTCCCCGGGTCATCTACCGGACCAAGGAGATCGAGCAGGTGCACATCGCCCAGGCGTGGCCGGGCGTGGCCCAGAGCGACCTGCGCATCTATCCTGTGTCGGTGCTGTGCAACCTGCTGGGCGGGGGCAATGCGAGCCGGCTGTTCATGAAGATCCGCGAGGAGATGGGGGCCGCCTATTCGGTGTACTGCTACCCCTCGGCCCAGATGGGCAGCGGGACGGTCAACCTGTATGCGGCCACGTCCCCCGAGAATGCCCAGCGGGTCAGCCACGCGCTGCATGAGGAGCGGCAGCGGCTTCTTCGGGAGGGCATCTCCCGGGAGGAGTTCGACATGTCCAAGGAGCAGCTGAAGGTCTCCTATATTCTGGGCATGGAGGGCAGCAGCGCGCGCATGAACGTGCTGGGCCGGAACCTGCTGCTTCGCAACCGCGTGATCGACCCGTCGGATGTGCTTCGGCACATGGAGGCGGTGACGATGGAGGATGTGCTGGATCAGGCGCATCAGGTGTTTGAGGGTGCCTACGCGGCGGCGGCCGTGGGCAGGCAGACGGATCAGCTGCTGATGTAGCGGCGGACAGAGAAAGGGGCAGGGACAGTCATGAAGATTACGACCATCGGGGAGATCCTCGTGGATCTGACCCAGGAGCAGCTGGATGCGTCCGGTATCCGGCATTTTGCGGCCTATCCGGGCGGGGCGCCGGCCAATGTGGCGGTGGCCGCGTCCAGACTGGGATGTGAAGCGGGCTTTATCGGATGCGTGGGCGATGACTCCTTCGGAGAGATGCTCAGGAGCACCCTCCTTCAGGAAAAGGTGGACTGCAGCGCCCTCATGTGCAGCGAGCACAGCAACACCACCCTGGCCGTGGTCACCGTGGACGGGACGGGGGAGAGGACCTTCTCCTTTTACAGGAAGCCCGGCGCGGATACCCAGATGGATGTGATGAAGACTCTGGGGGCGGTCAAAAGCCTGGAGGGCATTCTCCATTTCGGCTCGGTGAGCCTGAGCGTGGAGCCCAGCCGCTCCGTGGTGCTGGCGGCGGTTGCACAGGCGAGGAAGCAGGGGATGATCATCACCTACGACCCGAACTTCCGCGCGCCGCTGTGGACCCATGAGGAAACCCCGGAGATGGTGATCCGGGAACCCCTGCCCATGGTGGATATCCTCAAGATTTCCGATGAGGAGACCCGGCTGCTGTCCGGAGAAGCCGACCCCGAGGGGGCGGCGCAGAAGCTGTGCGCCCAGGGCGTGAGGCTGGTCCTGGTGACCCTGGGGGCCAGGGGCGTCCTCTGGTGCCACAACGGCAGGTGCGGCCATGTGGAGGGCTTTAAGGTCAAGGTGGCCGACACCAACGGTGCGGGCGATACCTTCTTCGGCGCCTTCCTGAGCCGCGTGGCCGAACGCGGCGGACTTGACGCCATGGAGGATGCGGAGCTTCAGGACATGCTGCGCTTTGCCAATGCGGCGGCGGCGGTGACCACCAGCCGGCATGGCGCGATTCCGGCCATGCCCACGACGGAGGAAGTCCGTCGGATGCTGAACAGATAAACGAGAGGACGAGAAGATGGGCGAGTTTGAGCAGAGGTTTTCCGCGCGGGAAGCGGAGCTGAAGGACCTGTACCTGAATCTGTATCATGGGGATACCGGTGCGTATGATTACTTTTGTTCCATGCTGAAGCGGCTCCATGATGCCCGCCCTGAGGGCCTCCGGGAACTGGACCGGAAGCGCCTGGCGCAGCCCCAGTGGTACCGGGAACGGGACCTGCTGGGCATGCTGATGTATGTGGACTGCTTTGCCGGCAGCCTGAAGGGCGTGGAGGAAAAGCTGCCCTACCTGCAGGAGACCGGCGTTAATTACCTGCACCTGATGCCGCTTCTCAAAAGCCCCAAAGGGAGAAGCGACGGCGGGTATGCGGTGTCGGA
>OMRS01000035.1 GCA_900313545.1 uncultured Eubacteriales bacterium
CGGAGCTGGCGGCCACCATTGTGAAGGATGGATTCAAGCTGATGGGCTGGAAGGGGGACGCCGGTGTTTTTTCGCTGCCCGGAGCGGGCAACATCATGCTGGCAGGCACAGCCGTGCTGGGATGGATGATGGTCAGGGAAAGAAAGCGGTCGGATTGTGAACAGGTTGAAATCTATCTGGAGTATGCGACGGCAGCCGTTTTTGTGAACCTTTTCTGCTTTTTGTGTATTCGCGGGGCCTATGTCAACCGTTATCAGGTGTATGCCTTTCTCTTTCTGATCCCTGCACTGCCCCTGCTGATCGGCACCGTCAGCAACAGAGTCCTCAAAACATGTTTTGTATCGTTTGCAGTTCTGTGGCTGCTGCTGGGGTCTTCTGGATTTTACCTGGGCGTCCGCAATCAGATGGAAGGTGCCCGTGAGATGTGGGCACCCCGGGAGGAGACCCTCAGCTGGCTGGCGGACCATGGATACCGGAAGGGATATGGGACGTTCTGGAATGTCCGTGTGATGGAGGAACGCTCAGAAGGGAAAATGAGATTCTGCGGGGTGGTTCCATCTGCCGCGGAGGAGGGCGCGGTCTGTCCGGTGACCCTCGAGTTCATTCGCTGGCTGGAAACGGACGAGCGTTCGGATCTTGACTGGAGTCAGGAAAAGACATGCCTTTTGCTGAACCGGGAAGAAGAGGAAGAAATGAAACCCTGGCTGGACTGGGTCAAAGCCCCCTGCATCTATGCCAACCGGGACTATGGCGTCTACGGCTTTGACAGCAGCACGGATTTTGTGAATGCGGTTCTGCGGGGAAAGGCGAAACTGGAAAAAGCAGACCAGAGCGACGGAAAAATCGTGCTTTCCCCGGGAGGGCGTTTTCGGATTCCGACCTCCCGGAGGGAGGCGGGGCGCTATGAGATTACCCTGGATATCCAGGGGGATCCGGGGGATGACGCAAGGGTGGAAGTCTACACCGGACGGGAGTTTGACCTGAGGGCAAGTGCCGCACTCCGGGAGGGAAGCGTGGTATGCCCTGTGGATCTTCCCGATGCGGACAAGTATTTCATGATCCTGGTCAGAAATGGAGACCGTGAGATCGTGCTGACGCGGCTTGACCTCAAAAAGGTCGGGGATGGGCCGGAAGCGTAACGGCTGGAAGGAGAGGAAGCATGCCTGCGGAGAAAAAACGCCGTGTTCTGGCGGTGATCTTTGATCTGGACGGAACCCTGATTGATACGGAGCCGCTGTATCAGCGGTTCTGGGTGGAAGCGGCGAGACAGATGGGGTACCCCATGGAGAAGCACCACGCCCTGATGCTGCGTTCGCTGTCCCCGCTGCAGGCGGAGCCCCTGCTCCGGCGGGAAGTGGCCCCGGATTTTGACTACCATGGGGTGCGTGCACTGCGAAGGAAGATCATGGAGGCATATACCGATCAGCATGGCGTCAGGCCCAAGCCGGGGATGGAGGAGACCCTCCGTGAACTGCATGACATGGGCATCCGGATCGGCCTGGCCACTGCGACGCCGGAGGAGCGTGCACGCAAGTACCTTCGGGGTCTGGGACAGGAGACACTGCTGGATGCCATTGCCTGCGTCCCCATGGTGGAAAAGGGAAAACCCTGGCCGGATGTGTATCTGCTGGCCCTGCGCCAGCTGGGCCTGAAACCGGAAGACTGCCTGGCGGTGGAGGATTCCCCCACGGGAATCCGGGCGGCGGTGAATGCGGGAATTCCTGCCGTCATGATTCCGGACCTGAGCGAGCCGGATGAACAGGTTCGAAGCCTCTGTCTGGCGGTGCTCCCGACGCTTCCGGAGCTGATTCCGCTGATACGGAAAATGGAGGAAAATGATGAAAAAAATCCCGACGCTCTTTGAGCGGGAGTATGAAAATCACGAGGTGGTTCGCGTCAGCCGGAAGGTTACGCCCGGATGTGAAGGCGTCCTGAAGGGAGAAGGGATTGCCACGGTGAAAATTGACGGGAGCTGCTGCGCGGTTCTGGGGGGCGTCTTCTACAGGCGCTATGATGCCAGACGGGGGAAGAAGCCCCCGGAGGGGGCGATTCCCTGCCAGGAGGCGGATCCGGTGACGGGACACTGGCCTCACTGGGTGAAGGTCAGCAACACCGCTCCGGAAGATTACTGGCACAGGATGGGGTATATCCACAGTCTCAAAAACGGGGACCTGCCGGATGGCACCTACGAGATCGCGGGGCCGCATTTCCGGTCCAACCCGTATGGCCTTGCGGAAGATGTCCTGATTCCCCATGGACGGGAAGCGGTGGAAGTGGACAGGAGCTACGAGGGGATCCGGGAATACCTGAAGACCCATGCCGTTGAAGGTCTGGTTTTCTGGAAAAACGGGGAACCCTGGTGCAAGATCAAACGCAGCGACTTCGGGCTCAAATGGCCCGTGACGCAGAAGGAAATCGAGGAAAGCCGGAATGAGTGAGAAAAAAGGCGTGGGACTGGTCCTGGAAGGCGGGGCCATGAGGGGGCTGTTTACCTGCGGCGTGCTGGATGTGTTCATGGAGCAGGATATCCGTCTGGACGGGGTTGTCGGGGTCAGCGCAGGGGCCTGCTTTGGCTGCAATTACGTCAGCTGCCAGCCCGGCAGGGCATTCCGCTACAACATGGCCTACAGGAACAACTGGCATTACAGCGGTCTGCGTTCCCTGCTGAAAACGGGCGATCTTTTTGGCGTCGACGTCTGTTACAGGGAAATCCCGGAGGAGACCTTTCCCTTTGATGCAAAGACGTTTTATGAATCGGAGGTCCCCTTTTATGTCACGGTGACGGACATGGACACCGGGGAAGCGGTTTACCACCGCTGCGTTCCGGAAGACAGGGGATTTGCCTGGCTGCAGGCATCCGCCTCCATGCCGATGGTCAGCAGGCCTGTGGTGATCGATGGAAAGCGCTACCTTGACGGCGGCATCGCGGATTCGATTCCGCTTGAATGGATGGAAGGCCAGGGGTATGCGCGCAATGTGGTGGTGCTGACCCGGCCAAGAGATTATGAAAAACAGCACTCCAGGATGGAAGCGCTTTTCCCCGTGCTGCTCCATGGCTCGCCGGCCCTTGTGCAGGCGATGAGAACTCGGCCGGATCGCTACAACGCCTCCCAGAGGGCCGTGTTTGAGGCTGAGAAGGAGGGGAGGGCATTTGTGATCTGCCCGGACAAGCCGC
>OMRS01000016.1 GCA_900313545.1 uncultured Eubacteriales bacterium
CCGCCATTCCCGGCAACCACGAGTTTGACTACACCGTGGAACGCTTCCTGGAGCTGACGGAAAAGGCCAGCTTCCCCTACCTCTCCTGCAACTTCAACAGGCAGGGCGAAATGATCTTCCCGCCGTACCTCATCAGGGAGATTGGCGGCGTCAGGATCGCGCTTGTGGGCGTGACCACGCCCGATACGCTCCGGTCCTCCACCCCGAAATACTTTATGGATGACAAAGGAAACTTCATCTACGGGTTCTGCGGGGACAAAGACGGCACGGCGCTGTATGAGGCGGTCCAGAAGGCGGTGGACGATGCCCGCGCGGAGGGGGCCGGCTACGTGGTGCTCCTGGCGCATCTGGGCAACAAGGCGGTCAGCGCCCCCTGGAGATACGACGATGTGATTTCCCATACCACCGGCATTGACGCGGTGCTGGACGGGCACAGCCACGATACCGAACAGGTGGTCATGAAGAACAAAGACGGCAGGGACGTGGTGCGCAGCGCCTGCGGAACCAAGCTGGAGCATATCGGCGTGTTGACCATCAGGACCGACGGCACCATCTCCTCCGAGCTGTATGACTGGTCGGCCTCCGTGTCCGCCACAAAGCTCATGGGTCTGTCCAATGCCGCGTCGGACATCGTGGAAAAAATGGAAGAGGAGCTCTCCGTGCTTCGCGAAACCGTGATCGCGCACAGCGATGTGGACCTCATCATCTATGACCCTGCCGCCATGCGCGAGGGCAGGAAGGTGCGGGTCATCCGCAGTGCCGAAACCAACCTCGGGGACCTGGTGGCGGATGCCTTTCTGGACCGGTCCGGAGGTGCGGACTTTGCCGCGGCGAACTCCGGCGGGATCCGCGTCCGGCTGCCCGGGGGCGATATCACCATGGCGGATGTCATCGCCGTGTATCCCTTCAACAACGCGATGAGCGTGGTTGAGGTCACCGGGCAGCAGGTCCTGGATATGATGGAATGGTCCGTGCACGCGCTGCCGGACGAGTTCGGCGGACTGCTGCAGGTGGCGAATATGACCTATGAGGTGGATCCCACGCTGCCCACCCCGTGCGTGATGGATGAAAGCACCGCGTTTGTCCGCGTGGATGACAGCATGCCGCGGCGCGTGCGCAATATCCGGATCAAGGGCGAGCCCCTGGACCCGGCAAAGACCTACACGTTTGCCTCCGTCGACGATATCCTGAACGAGGGGGGCGCGGGATACACCATGCTGAAGGGCTGCAGGGTCGTGCAGGAGTCCGTGAAGCTGGACAACCAGGTCATCATGGAATACATGAGCGACACCCTGGGCGGCGTGATCGGTGAAGGCTATGAGAATCCCTATGGACAGGGCCGCATGGTCAGCGTGGCTCCCCAAAGGTAATCCCGGCAGACATCCGGGAGGCACCGTTTCGAATAACCGGAACGGTGCTTTTTTGCGCCTCCTGTGCCGCGGGGCATCCCTCTCAGGAGGGAAGGAAGGGGGGGCTGCCGCCGGGAAGGGCCGCGGAAAAAGGGGCAAAGCCGGCGGGTTTCCCCGGTGTCCCATGCCCTGTCCGGCCCGGGACACGCCTGCCTCCCCGGCGCAAATCCCCGGGGGACTGAGGTTTCGCAGGAATTTTAGGACAGGAAACGAAAGGTTTCGGATAGACTTTGCCATCCAATGTGATATACTTTCAGAGAATAGCGAACCGTTCTTCCCTGCCGTCGCGGTCCTGAGACTTCCGGCCCCCTCCGCCGGCGGCAGCAGTCAGAGAGGAGTGAAGATATATGCACAAACATCATCGTCCAATGCGCTGCGCAGCTGCGGTGCTGGTGCTCATGCTTCTGTTTGCAGCTCTGGGCACGCAGGCGTGCCTTGCCGCATCCTCCGTTGTCGACTACAACGCCTGCGGCATTGTCAACAGGCCGCTCTCGGTGGATCCCACGGGCCGCCGGGAAGGGTTTTCCGCGGTGCTGTATGACAACAGCAACGGGCTGCCCACCTCGGAGGCCAATGCGATTGCCGAAACCAGCGACGGCTTTCTGTGGATCGGCAGCTATGCGGGTCTGATCCGCTATGACGGCAATACCTTTGACCGCCTGGATTCCACGGGGGGACTGACCAGCATCAAGAGCCTGTATGTGGACAGGGAAGAGCGCCTGTGGATCGGGACCAACGACAACGGCGTGGCGGTCATGGAGCACGGCGAAGTGCTCCGCTCCTGGGGAAAGCTGGACGGCATGGTTTCCTCCCACATCCGGGCGATTACGGGGGACCCGAACGGGCTCATCTATGTCGCGACCAACTCCGGCGTCATGACGGTCTCGCCTGACTTTACCCTGAATACCATTGAAGATGAGAGCATCACCGACTGTGACATGAGGGACCTGCGGGTCGCCGGGGACGGGACGGTCTACGGGTCGACGGATACGGGCAGCCTCATGATCATGCGCGACGGGAAACTGGTCAGGTTCATCAGCAAGGCTGACAACCCCCTCAACGGTGTGGGGACATTCCTTCCCGACCCGGAGCACCCGGGGATCATCTACCACGAGGCGGCGGACTTCGGGCTCCATCGCGTGGATGTGTCGGAAGGCTTTGTGGACCTGGAAACGATCGACGTGGCGCCGCTCAAGTACCTGAGGGCGCTTGAATACATCGACGGGAAGCTCTGGATCTGCGCAGGCAACGGCATCGGGGTGCTGGAAAACGGCGTCTTTACCCTGATTGAGAACCTGCCGATGAACAACAGCGTCTGCCGGGTGATGACGGATTATCTGGGAAATCTCTGGTTCGCCTCCTCGCGTCAGGGCGTGATGAAGGTGGTGCCCAACCAGTTTTCAGATCTCTTTGAACGCTATGGCCTTGACGATACCGTGGTGAATTCCACCTGCATGGTCGACGGGAATCTGTTTATCGGCACGGACACGGGCCTCATGGTGCTCGGCAAGGACGGACTGGTTCCCAGCATCCCGCTTGAAAAGGCGGTGAGCGCCTCCGGAGCGGACCTCGGGGTGACGGACCTGGTGGACATGCTGAAGGGTGTCCGGATCCGTTCCGTGATCCGGGACAGCAGGGACCGGATCTGGATCTCCACCTGGCGCGCCTGCGGACTGCTGCGCTATGACCATGGCCAGCTGATGGCCTTCAACCAGGAAGACGGTCTGATGTCCGTGAATCTGCGCACGGTCAGCGAAACGAAGAGCGGCGACATCCTGGTGGCGGTGACCGGCGGCGTGAACGTCATCAGGGGCGACCAGGTCATCTCCTCCACCGGCAGGGAGGACGGGATCGTCAACACCGAGAGCCTCACCGTCGTGGAGGGAACGAACGGGGACATCGTGCTGGGCAGCAACGGCGGCGGCATCTATATCATCAATGAATCCGGCGTCAGGTGCATCAATGTGGAGGAGGGACTGCCCTCGGACATCGTGATGCGCCTCAAGCAGGACCCTGTCAACAATGTCATCTGGATCGTCACCAGCAGCGCCATTGCCTATATGACGCCGGATTATCGGGTGACGACGGTGCGCAGGTTCCCGTATCCCAACAACTTCGATCTCTATGAGGCCAGCAACGGGGACATGTGGGTGCTTGCCAGCAGCGGAATCTATGTGCTGCCAGCCAGTGAAATGCTGGCCAACGGGGAGATCAATCCCGTGTTCTACAGCCAGGCAAACGGCCTGTCCAGCATCGCCACCGCGAACTCCTACAGCGACCTGACACCGGACGGGAACCTGTACATCGCCGGAACCACCGGCGTGTGCAAGGTCAATATTGAGGAGCCCATGGAGGACGTCAACAATCTGAAGATGGTGGTCCCCTATGTGGAGGCGGACGGGGTGCGCATCTACGCGGATGCGTCCGGGAACTTCACGATTCCCGCCAGCACGCAGAAACTGACGGTTCCGGAGCATGTCTTCAATTATTCCCTGTCCAATCCCCAGGTGAGCTACAAGCTGGAGGGATTTGACAAACACAGCGTGACGGTCAACCGCAGCGACCTGGTCCCCCAGGACTTCACGAACCTGAGGGGCGGAACATATCACTTCGTCATGCAGCTCAAGGATGCCATGGGCAGGGGAAGCAAGGTGGCCTCCGTGCCCATCATCAAGGAGAAGCAGATTTATGAGCACCCGATGTTCATCGGGGCCTGCGTCCTCGCCGTCATCGTCCTTGTCTGGCAGCTTTCCCAGGCCTATTTCCGCAGGAAGAACCGCAAGGCGATCCAGAAACAGAAGGAGACGGCCGCGCTCATCGACGAGATCACCAAAGCCTTCGCAAAAGTGATCGATATGAAGGACGCATACACCAAAGGTCATTCCACCCGCGTGGCGCAGTATACGGTCATGCTGGCCAGGGAAATGGGCATCGATGAGGAGACCGTTGACAAGTACTACCACATCGCGCTGCTGCATGACATCGGCAAGATCGGCGTGCGGCCGGAGGTCCTGAACAAGAGAGGGAAGCTGACCGATGAGGAATTCGAGGAAATCAAGGCCCACACGTCCAAAGGCTACGATGCGCTCAAGGACATCAGCATCATGCCGGAGCTGGCCATCGGTGCCGGGAAGCACCATGAACGGCCGGACGGAAGGGGCTATCCGGACCACCTGAAGGGGGACCAGATTCCCCAGGTGGCCAGGATCATCGGCGTGGCCGACTGCTTTGATGCCATGTATTCAAACCGGCCTTACCGCAACCGTATGAATTTCGACAAGGTCGTCTCCATTATCCGCGAAGTCTCGGGGACGCAGCTTGCCCCGGAAGTGGTGGAGGCGTTCCTGCGCCTGGTGGCCAGGGGCGAGTTCCGTGATCCGGATGATCACGGCGGCGGAAGCATGGAAAACATCGAGAACATCCACAACAAAAAAGAGGAAGTCAAGCCTGAAGAGAAAGCTGAAGGCCAGACCGCAGAAAAAGCTGAAGCCAAAGCCGAAGAGAAAGCCGAAGGCAAGGCAGAAGAGAAAGCGGAAGGCCAGGCCGAAAAGAAAGCTGAAGTTAAAACGGAAGAAAAAGCGGACGAGGGGCCCAAAGAGTCCTGAGCGGTGAACGGTGAGAACGGGGCACGGGGGCGGAATCCCCCTGAAACCGGTTCGGACCGGACGATAACCTGAGATCCTCCCGGAGGGGGACGAAAACCGGATAAAACCGGCCAGCGTCCCCCTCCGGGATTCTGTTTTCCGGCAGCCGGTGCCATAGGCGGGGGGGAGGAGAAGCGCCATGACAAATGAGGAACTGAGAAAAATCTGGGAAAGCGAAGAAAAGTGTGCCCGGATCCGGGGCTGGGATTTCTCGCATATCAGCGGACGATGCGAGGAGGAAGGAAACCTGCCGTGGTCATATGAGGCGGAGATCCGCAGGGTGCTGCGCAGTGAAATGAAACTGCTGGACATCGATACGGGCGGGGGAGAGTTTCTGCTGTCGCTCAACCATCCGCCGGAGAACACCTCCGCGACGGAAGGGTACGCGCCCAATGTCCGGCTCTGCAGGCAGCGCCTTTCCCCGCTTGGCATCGATCTGCGAGAGTGCAGCGATGTCTCCCGGCTCCCGTTTGAGGAGGATTCCTTTGACCTGATCATCAACCGTCACGGCTCCTTTGATCCCCTTGAGATACGGCGCCTGCTCAGGCCGGGAGGAATGTTTGTGACCCAGCAGGTGGGAAGTGAAAACGACAGGGACCTGGTTGAGGCGGTTCTGCCCGGCACGAAGCCGCCGTTCCCGGAGGCGAACCTGGAGACGCAAAGACGCCTGTGTGAGGAGGCGGGGCTGGAGATCCTCCGCGCAGAGGAAGCCTTCCGCCCGATCCGTTTTGATGACATCGGCGCCTTTGTGTGGTTTGCCCGGATCATCGAGTGGGAATTCCCGGGCTTTTCCGTGGAGCGGTGCTTCGGGCGCCTTCTGGGGATGCAAAGGACCCTTGAACAGGAGGGGTGCATTTGCGGAACGGTCCACCGGTTTTTCCTGAAGGTCAGAAAGCCGGGGGCGGAAGGCGCCGCGGGTGCGGGAGTGTGAGGCGGGGCGTGAACCGGGGGATAAAACCGGTTCCGCATCCCGTCTGATGGGCAGGATAGAAAGGGGGCGCATCATGAGAAACTGGAAAAGAATGCTGTGTCTGCTGCTTCTGCTGATCCCCTCGCTGGGCAGGGGAGAGGTCCGGGTGCAGCTGAGGGAACAGGATCTGCCGGGGGTGCACCTGGCCTTCTTTGCGGCAGAAGGGGAAGACAATGAAGCGGGAGAGGTGGAGGCGATCAATCTGATGCTGGACGCGTTCTTCCGCCAGCAGGAAGCCGTCCGCATGGCGCAGCGGGGCGCCAGCTTCCGCGAGACGCCGCTGCTGTGGCAAAGGGACGGGCTTGTGTCCATGGGACTTGTGTGGACCGGGGACCTGCCGGATGGCGAACGGGGGAGCTGGGCGCAGAGCTTCACGTATGATCTTCGCAAAGGGACCCCCCTGACCTTTACGGACCTGTTTACGGAGGCCGCACGGCCGGCAATGGAGAAGCTGATGACGGAGCAGGTGGCCCCGGAGATGGACGCCTATCTGCTGACGGACCTGCTGCCGCTGCCGGAGACGACCTTTGTGCTGGGGGACCAGGGGATCACCTTCCTGTACCCGGAGAGCCAGCTCCGCGCCATGGAGGATGGCTGCGGGCAGGTCCACCTTGCCTGGTATGAGGTGCGCGACGCCATCCGGGAGGATGGCCCGATTGCCGCCCTGGCCGGGGAATCCGTGCCGGACAGGGAGCAGCTGCTCGCGTGCGTGAGGGACGGGAGGCTGCCCGGCCTGTCCGTGTCCCTGGGCCAGTCCGCAAAGGACGCCTTTTCCCTCTGCCCGGTCCTCCCGGATGCGGATTTTACCAAGGCCACGGAGCTGTTTTCCTTTGCGGCCGCCCAGCTGCGGGGATTCTGGGCGGAGGTGCCCCGGTATGCCCTGGATGAAAGCGGGGAGGTGCTGGTGGCGCTGGGAACCCGGCGCATGGATTTCTTTGGCCTGGTGACGGGCTTTGCAACGCGGGAGGACGTGGTCTCCCTTCTGGGTGAACCGGCAAAAACCCGCACGCTGGATGCGAAGGCGGCCGCGGCGGAAATGCTGGAGAGCGGGGAAAGCCTCATCTATGAAGAGGGGCACTTGCTGGAAATGCACTTTAACGAGGCGGGCACGCTTTCCGCGGTGATCCTGCGCACGGCCATGCCGGAGGACCTGTACAGATAAAAGACCCCACCGGAGCGTTCTCTCCGGGATATAGGAACAGGGGCGGGCCTGGGACACTGCCCGGACGCTCCGCCATATACAGCGGGACCCCTCCGCCAGCTCTGCCGGCGGAGGGGTCCCGTGCTGTCGGTCTGCGGTTCGAGGGAAAACGGGTTCACGGGGCCGCGGGGATGGGAGGAAAAGCGGCGGCTCACATGGAGGAGGGGATCAGGGGAGAGCTTTCCCCGTAGGTGAAAAAGCGGTACAGGGCCAGGGCCAGATCGTGGACCCTTTCGGTCATCCCCGCCGCGGAGCGGGTCATGAGCTCCTCCCGCGCCCTGGCGGAGGACTCTGCCCGGAGGTCTTTTGACAGCTGTGCAAACTCAAGCTCAAACCCGGACTGGAGCTGGAGCATGAGGCTTTGGGTCAGGACAGAAGCGTCCGGGTCGGGGGTGCCGAAGCTGAAGATGTTTGAAAGCGCCTTGAGGGTCCCAAAGCAGGAACGGGACCAGTTCTCCGGGAAGGGATAGACATCCCCGTCTTCCACAAAGTAGTCCTTTGTCCCCTCAGGAACGTCCCGGGTCACGGCGGGCAGGGAAAGCGGGACCCTGCATCCCTCCCAGGTGTCCGTCAGCAGCATCGGGTAGCTGGGAACGTAGGCGCTGAACCGGCAGTCGCCCATGGTGCTCCATTCAACGGTGCCAAAGATCTGCTCCTCATCAGGGTAAAAGCGGAACAGATGGGCCTCCACGTTGGCGGAGCGTCCGATGGGCTCGACCCGGTACAGGGCGAAGACCTCGTCGATGCCGATTTTGTCCTTCAGCACCAGGCTGTTGTGCAGGGAGGTGATCTTTCCGTCCCCGCTGACGTTGGTCAGCGTGAACAGGTTGTCCTCAAGGAAACTGAAGGAAGGGGCATCGTCTTTTCCGGTCAGGAAATTCTGCCCGCTGACAAGCCGCCGGGAGACGCTGTCCGCCCAGTTCACCTCGGTGCCTGCGCGATAGTTGTAGGAGGCGCGGCAGTCGATGATGTTCTCGGCGGCGTCGCCCGCAAAGGTGCCTGCCTTCAGGGCTGTGGAAATGAAATCTTCGGAGGCGATGACGTGCCCGCGGTCGTCAAGGTCGATTCTGCCAAGCACCGAAAGGTTTGGCTGCAGGAAGGCCACGTCCCGCGGAAGCAGGAGGGCGATATAGGAATGCCCGGACAGGCATTCCACATACCACTGCTCATTCTGATCGGCGATCATCGTTCCGGATGCCTCCTTGGCACCGGCGTTGTCGAAGATCCCAAGGAGCAGCGAAAGCCCCTCCCGGGCGGTAGAAGCCTCCGAGAGCAGGACGGTCGTGATCTCCGCCTCGCCGATCCCGTCCGGAACAAAGGGATCCGCCGCCTCGATGGCCTCATATGGAAAGAGGGATTCCGTTGCGGAGACCGTCACTCCGTGATCGTTTGTTCCGGCTTCCTCAAAGGGGGTATGGGGGTGGGTGCCTCCGCAGTTCGGACAGACCCCGCTCAGGTTGTCATCCCGCAGGGCCGTATACCGGTAGCTGTCGTGGGTAAAAGTCCAGGTAAAGCCGAAGCATCCCTGGTACGCTTCGCCCTTTGCATGGTTGCCCGCCGGGGACACATAGCTGACCTTGTTGAAGGCGTAGGGGGAGAGGTCCTCCACCCGGATAAACAGGTTCGCCCCGTCGTCCGTCAGATCTCCTCCTGCGTAGAACAGCGTGCAGGCGGATGCGTGGGCGACGAGGGAGAGCATGAGAAGAACGGATGCGCCCAGGCTGAAGATCCTGCGGCGGATTTTCGTGCGGGAGAATGGTTTCATATGACTGCTCCTTTCGGTCATCGACTTGGATGTGCAGGGAAGAGCCTGATGCCGGAGAAAACGGGAAAGCGGCCGCGGAGGGCGCTCTTTCCGGAGAAAAGTATATCAGGAATGAGGAATATATGGAAAGGGGAATCCGCATCCGCGCAGGCATACGGGCGGAGCCGGTCAGGGAAGGCGGAGGAAACACCGCCGGGGCTGGAG
The DNA here is from genome assembly GCA_900313545.1 of uncultured Eubacteriales bacterium. The sequence continues at coordinate 9,194 of OMRS01000016.1, forward strand.
GTTCCCGGCAGACCGGGACCCGCGGGGCGGGTGACGGGTTCTTGCCTCCAATCCCCGGGATTTGGTACAATGGCACAGCCTTTCCCCGGAAAAAGCAGTCCGGCGGCACATGATTCATGGAAGAACACCGACGAAATGAGGAGATAAAGATGAGAAAAATTCTGGTTGTCATTGACATGCAGAACGATTTTATTGACGGGGCCCTTGGAACCCGGGAGGCGGTGGCGATTGTGGACGCGGTCAGGGAGAAAATCCGCAGCTACCCGGCCGAAAACGTTTTCGCCACCATGGATACCCATGAAGAGAACTACATGCAGACGCAGGAGGGGAAATATCTGCCCGTTCCCCACTGCATCAGGGGGACCCAGGGCTGGCAGATCCGCCCGGAGATTGCGGAACTGCTGGCGGAGGAGAGAACCTATACAAAGCCCTGCTTCGGGAGCACGCGCCTTGCGGAGGACCTGAAGGCGCTGTCAGAAGAGGAAGAGATAGAACTGGAGCTGGTCGGTCTTTGCACGGACATTTGCGTGGTCAGCAACGCGCTGCTGTTCAAGGCGGCAATGCCGGAGGTCAAAGTCAGCGTGGATGCTGCCTGCTGTGCCGGCGTGACTCCGGAAAAGCATCTGGCGGCGCTGGAGACGATGCGCTCCTGCCAGGTCCAGGTCGAACACGCCTGATGCCGGACATGAGAAGTCTGCCGGGGGTCTGAGGCGCAGGCTCCGAGGCCATGTGCGGGAGGCAGTGCCTGCGAGAGCTGAAGGCCAGATCCCGGCCGGCATGAAGGCCGCGCGATCATGAACCCGGGCCTGACCCCGGAGCGCCTGACGAATGATCCTGCAGGGAAAAGTGGAATCGGGCCGCATCATCCATTTCGGATTTGCGGCCCGTTTCCTGACATATCCTCTCCCATGACATTCTCCCCATCAACAAAGAAACGCCCTCCACCCCGCCTCCCCGGCAGATGTCCCGGGATGGGGAATGGAGGGCGCCGGTATTCTGCCTGTTATCTCACAAACCTGACCCTGTCCGTCTTGGCATGGAAGGCGATGCCGCAAATCAGCTGTTCCTCATAGCCTTCCGGAATGACCTTATCGCAGCCTTTTTCAAAGATCTGACGGATTGCTTCATCACAGTCTGCATCAAGGTCTTCTTTCCTGGCAGACCGCTTGAATTCCATCAGCAGGAAAGCACGTCTCCCACGATCTTTGACTCTGAGATCCAGCCTGCCAGGGCCCGCTTCATCATTTGAATCAGGTGCGAATCCGCGGGAAGTAAAGATTCCATTCAGCATTCCATGATAGTATTCTTCACCGTAATCATCATAGCTGATGGAATTCCACAATATTTTTGTGAGCATTTCCGATGCCGCCCGTTCATCCCTGTTCCACATGGCAGTGATAAAAGCGTCCACACTGCTGGCATCAAGCGTTCTCTCAAACCTGTCTACAACTGCTTCCTTAAAGAGATCTTTTTTGTCAGCATGGTGGAAACTCACAGACAATTGTGTTACACTTATAAGGTCATAGGATATTTGATGTGAGAATTATGGATATACTTGAGAACAACATGGACACGCACCTGAAAATGAGAATGATGGAAGCGGTTTGACACAGAGGGAAACAGACGGGAAGGGGTGTCACGCTTTCATCATGTGAGCCGGACCATCAGGGGACGGGAACAGACCGTGAACAAGGCGCCCGACCGGATGGAGGAGGGACCTGGCCGCGGCATCAGGAGTGTCTGTGAAAAACGGGATGAGACCTGAGACAGGATCCGGGAGAAAGGGAGACTTTATGGGTACCGATGAAAAGGACAGGCGGATCATAGAAGAGCAGGCCGCAACGATCCGTCTTCTGACCGATCTGACAAAGGCGGGAAGCTGGGACATCAACTATGCGCCGGATGGTTCTGTGGTCTCTGTGCAGTGGGGGGACGGATTCCGCAGGCTGATGGGGTATACCGACCAGAATGATTTTCCGAACACGTTGGAATCATTTGTGCGGGGGATTCACCCGGAAGACAGGGATCAGCTCTTTTCTGATCTGAATGCCGGCGTCTATGATGAACAGATCATGAGTACAACGGGCCATGAGTTCCGCTTTTTCAGAAAGGACGGTTCCCTCCGGTGGTACCGCAGCATGGGGAGACTGTCCCGGGACCCTGAAGGCAGGCCGGTGCGGTACAGGGGCGTGACGATCGATATCACACAGGCAAAGGAACATGATGTCCTGTATGCTGAGCTGCAGAATGAGGCTGCGTCCCTTGACACCATCCATGAAATGCTCGGTTCCGGAAAATGGACCATGAGTTTTGATGAATCAGGCAGGATGAAAAGCGTCAGCTGGAGTGACGAGTTCCGGAGAATGCTCGGGTATCATGACACGGATGATTTTCCGGATGCCCTGGAATCCTGGTCCGATCTGCTGCATCCTGAGGACAGGGAGCGCATACTGAAGGAGTATAATGACACCATCTCCGATTATACGGGGAGGAAGATCTATGATGTGGAGTACCGTCTCCTGACGAAAACCAGAGGGTACCGCTGGTACCGGGCCGTGGGCAAACCCACGCGCCGTCCGGACGGGACGCCGATCGCGTATATCGGCGTGTTTATCGACATCACGGAACGGAAAGAAATGCTTCAGGAACTGGCAAGACAGCAGGAATCCCTGAGTCTTGCACTCGAAGAGGCGAATCAGGCCAACAAGGCAAAGACGGCTTTTCTGTC
>OMRS01000177.1 GCA_900313545.1 uncultured Eubacteriales bacterium
ATCTTCTCATGCGGTTTTATGAGCTGTCCGGCGGGGAGATCCTGATCGACGGGATTTCCATCCGGGACCTGAGCCGCGCGGAGATCCACGACCTGTTCGGCATGGTCCTACAGGACGCCTGGCTGTTTGAGGGGACCGTCCGTGAAAACCTGGTCTACAACCTTCCCCATGCGGACGAGGCCGCCCTGCGCGAAGCCTGCCGCTCCTGCGGCCTGGACGGCTTCATCTCCGCCCTTCCCCAGGGCTATGACACGGTGCTGGATGACAACACCGCCATCTCCGCGGGGCAGAAGCAGCTGATGACCATCGCCCGGGCCATGCTGCAAAACCGCCCCATGATGATCCTGGATGAGGCCACCTCCTCCGTGGATACCCGCACCGAGCAGCTCACCCTCACCGCCATGGACCGCCTGACCCGGCAGCGCACCAGCTTTGTCATTGCCCACCGGCTCTCCACCATCCGCAATGCCGACCTGATTCTGGTCCTGCGGGAGGGGGACATCGTCGAGCAGGGCACCCATGAGGCCCTGATGGCCAAAGGGGGCTTCTACGCCTCCCTCTACAACAGCCAGTTCGAGCAGGCCGTGTCTTCCGGGGAAAGCCCCGACGCCGCGAAGGAGTGAACCGGGTTTTTTCCGGCACCTCCCCGTGCCTTGCCCGGGAGGCCTCCGAAAAAAAGACAGGGCCATCCGCCCCCGCGAAAGGGGGTGGATGGTCCTGTTTGTCTGTTTCCGGGATCCCGCATGGCCCGCCGGCGGCCTTTCTTCCCGCGTGCACCGCAGCCACCCGGAGCTCAGCGTTCCCCGTCCCTCTCCGGACAGCCGTTGAACCATGCCCGCTGCGAAAACGCCAGCTTGCGCGGCGCGCAGGGCACCTCCCGCGCAATGCCGACCGGGAGAATGCAGACGAGTTCCATGTCCCCGGGAACCCCCAGAATCGCGGCAATCCGGTCCGCGATCCGGTCCGCATCGGTGATGTGCCCCTCATACCAGCAGCTCCGGTAGCCCAGGGCGGTGATGGCCAGCAGCATGTTTTCGATCGCCGCCGAATAGTCCTGTACCGCGAAGCACCTGTCCCTGTAGGCATTGATCCTCCTTGTCAGCACGCAGATCAGCGCCGGTGCCGTTTCGCACACCGGAGGATCGATCACCTCCCGGATCCTCCGGAGGAGCTCCCGGTCATCCACCGCGATCAGGGAAGTCGTCTGCCGGTTGCAGCCCGAGGGCGCGGCCAGGCCCGCCTCCATGATGGCCTTCAGGTGCTCCCGGGGAACCGGGGCCTGCACATAGGTCCCGCGGTAGCTGCGCCTTGCCAGAATCGTCTCAAGGACCCTGACGGCGCCCTCCGCAGCCGGGGCCCCTTCCCCCTCCGGGAGGGTCCCCGCCGAAACGGGCCGCACCCGGCCTTCCCAGGTGCCCTCCTCCTGAATGCGCCCGGGCAGCTCCGGTGCACCCTCTTTTTTTACGCTGTCGATGATCATGCCGTGCCTCCTTTGTGGTTTGTCCGTCTGAAGGGAGCCCTCCGGCAGCTCCCGTTCACCCGTCCGGCCCTTCCCGTCCGCTCATGCGGGACCGTCCCGCCCGGGTGGTTTTCCTCCTGTCGCTTTTCCTCCGGGTATGCTACAATCTCCTGTATCCACCACTATTCAGGAGGTTGTCTATGATGAACCTGTTTCGAAAATGGAATTCCCTCAGCCTGATCCTTCGCATCCTGATCGGCCTGATTCTGGGCGTGGTCCTCGGAATTGCGCTGCCGGGCCTGTCCTTCATCGGCATCCCCGGTCAGATGTTTGTCGATGCCCTCAAGGCTGTCGCCCCCATTCTGGTCTTTGCCCTGGTCTGCGCCTCGGTCGCCAATTCCAAGGGCGGCAACCTGCACAGTTTCCGCACGGTCATCCTTCTGTACCTTTTGAGCACCTTCCTCGCCGCCGTCGTCTCCGTGTTCGCCTGCTTCCTCTTTCCCATCACCCTCCCGCTCAACGCGGTCCAGTCCTCCACCTCCTTCAAGGCGCCCCAATCCACCTCGGACGTCCTCCTCAACCTGCTGGCCAGCGTCGTCGCCAACCCCCTGTCGGCCCTCGCCGAATCCAACTATCTCAGCATCCTGTTCTGGGCGGTGGTCCTCGGTCTTGCCCTGAAGGCGGCCCGCCCCGCGACGCTTGAGATGCTGGATGACCTGTCCAGCGCCATTTCCGCCGTCGTCCGCGGCGTCATCACCCTCGCCCCCCTGGGCATCATGGGCCTGGCCTTTTCCGCCGTTTCCGCCCATGGTCTGGACATTTTTGTAACCTACGGCCGGATGGTGGCGCTTCTGGTGGGGACCATGCTCGTGGTGGGCCTGGTGGTCAACCCCCTCATCGTGGGCATCCTGCTGCGCTGCAATCCCTACCCCCTGGTCCTGCGCTGCCTCAGGGAGAGCGGGATCACCGCCTTCTTCACCCGCAGCTCCGCCGCCAATATCCCGGTCAACCTGCAGCTGTGCCAGGCCCTGGGGCTGAACAAGGACCTGTATTCCGTCTCCATCCCGCTGGGATCGACCATCAACATGGACGGCGCCGCCGTGACCATCACCCTCTTCTCCCTGGTGGGCGCCTTTACCATGGGGGTCCGCGTCACCCTGCCGATGGCCATCTTTCTGAGCTTCGTGGCGACCCTTTCCGCCTGCGGGGCCTCCGGCGTTGCCGGCGGTTCCCTGCTGCTGATTCCCCTGGGCTGCTCCCTCTTCGGCATTTCCGCCGACGTGTCCATGCAGCTGGTGGGCGTGGGCTTCATCATCGGCATCATCCAGGACTCCATGGAGACCGCTCTCAACTCCTCGGGAGACGTGCTCTTTACCGCCACCGCGGAATTCCTCGACTGGAGAAAGCAGGGGAAAAAGCTCCCCTTCTGATCCTTTTCTGTTCCCCTCCGTCCGGGTCCCCGGCGGCCTGAGCCGCCCTCCACTTTACTTATCAGGAGGTTCCACTTATGGATGATGGCATTCGTTACCTTCTTGACCTGGCCATCCTGCTCTTTACAGCCAAGCTGTTCAGCATCGCCGGGAAAAAGATCGGCCTGCCGGAGGTGGTCGGCGAGATTCTGGCCGGCCTTCTGGTGGGCTCCGCATTTCTCGGGCTGGTCAGGGAATCGGAGCTCCTCTCCAAAATGGCCGAGATCGGCGTGATCATGCTCATGTTCGAGGCGGGTCTCGGCACCAACCTGAAGCAGCTGCGCCAGTCCGGGCTGAAAGCGACCCTGATCGCCTGCGCGGGCGTGCTGGTGCCGATGGTCCTGGGGACCCTCCTGTTCCTGTGCTTCTACGGATTTGACGTCCCCGGCTCCCCAAGGTTCATGAGCGGGCTCTTCCTTGGCACCATCATGTCCGCCACCTCCGTCAGCATCACCGTCGCCGCGCTCAAGGAACTGGGCAAACTGGACACGGAGGTGGGGACCACCATCGTCAGCGCCGCCATCATCGACGACGTGCTGGGCATCATTGTCCTGACCATCGTCACCGGCATGAGCGGGCAGAGCACCTCCGGCAGCATCCTGCAGGTCCTTCTCAAGGTCGTCCTCTTCTTTGCCGGCTCCGTCCTCTCCGGGTTTCTGGTCTATAAGGGGATGGCCTGGCTGGACGAAAAGTACACCCACACCCGCAGGATCCCGATCATCAGCCTGTGCTACTGCTTCCTGCTGGCCTACCTGGCCGAGACCTACTTCGGGATCGCGGACATCACGGGCGCCTACGTTGCCGGCGTGATCCTGTGCAATCTCGCGGACCGCGACTACATCTCGCGCCGGATCGATATCAGCTCCTATATGGTCTTCGCGCCCCTGTTCTTCACGGGAATCGGTCTCAAGACCAGCTTCGGGGCCATGGATCTGCGCCTGATTGTCTTCAGCATCTTTTTCGTGCTCATCGCGCTGGCAGGCAAGGTCATCGGATGCGGGGGCTGTGCAAAGCTTCTGGGTTTTGACAGAGGGGATTCCCTCAAAATCGGGTCCGGCATGATGACCCGCGGCGAGGTGGCGCTGATCACGGCCCAGAAGGGGCTTACCGTCGGGCTGCTCACCGCGGACTATTTCACAGCGGTCATCCTCATGATCCTGGTCAGCTCGGTGATCACGCCCATCGTGCTCAAAAGGGAATACGGACCGTAAGGGACCCGTCACGCCCCGCCGCCGGGCGGCGCGCTTTTCCTGATCCCGCCAATTCGTGCCGGGCATCCGGGCAGGCCGGCCCCTGTTTTCTTCCTGATGACAAGATGCCTGAAGTTCGAGTTATCAATATCGTGGATTTTTACGTAAGGGAGGATCACACTCAC
>OMRS01000088.1 GCA_900313545.1 uncultured Eubacteriales bacterium
CCGCGGCCGATGGGGATCATGCTGTCGATGGCCTTGATGCCGGTCTGAAGAGGCTGGTTGACCCCTTTTCTTTCGATGATGCCCGGCGCGGGGCTTTCAATGGGGCGGATCTCGCTGGTCTGAATGGAACCCTTGCCGTCCACGGGCTGCCCCAGGGAGTTGACTACGCGGCCGATGAGCGCATCGCCCACGGGTACGGAAACCACCTTGCCCGTACGCTTGACCATGCTGCCCTCGTGCAGACCGCTGTCGTCACCGAGGATAACGATGCTGACCGTGTTCTCTTCCAGATTCAGTGCCATGCCGTACTCGCCGTTTTCAAACTCGAGGAGCTCATTGGCCATGCACTTGTCCAGACCGGCAGCCCGCGCAATTCCGTCTCCGACGAGGATGATCGAACCGGTCTCGTCCTGCTCGATCTTCTTCCCGTAGTTCTGGATTTGCATTTTAATGATTTTTGAAATTTCTTCGGATTTCAAATCCATGAATTCACCGGCTTTCGTGTATATTTTGCTCCTATGCCTGCGATTTCAGAGCCTGACTGATCTGCTCAAGACGCCGCTTGATGGTGTTGTCATAGGAAACACCCGACATCTCGCAGCGCACTCCGCCTCTGATCGCAGGATCGACGGTTTCCTTCAAAACGATGGTCTTTCCGGTCTTTCTGCCCAGTGCCTCGCGGATATGCTCACGCTGCTCGCTTGTCATGGGCGTGGCGGTGGTCACCCTGGCCACCTCAATGCCGTGCTTTTCGTTGTAGATCTTCACGTATTCCTTGTGGCACTCGAAGATCTCGTAGAAAGCGTTGCGCTCGCACAGCAGCTTCATAAAGGACAGAAGCCGGGGGTCCACCCGGTTTGAAAAGGCTTCCTGTATCAGCGAAAGCCGCTCATCCTTGGCGATCATCCGGCTTGAAATCAGGCGGATATAGTCCCTGTTGTCCTGGAAGGCCGCGCAGACCATGTCCAGGTCTCCGCAGATCTCCGTTTCCTTCTGGGAATCCGCGGCAACCTCATACAGCGCAGAACCATAGACCACACCGAAGTCGCTCATGCCTGCTCACCCACATTCCTGATAAAGTCGTCGATGAGCTGCTTGTGATCCTCTTCCCTGATTTCGCGGTCGATGACCTTGGAGGCAATATCAAGGGCGATCCCGGAAAGATCGTCCTTCACATCGTTGAAGACCTTCCGCTTCTCAAGCTCAATCTCCTGCTCGGCCTTTTCGCGGATATGCGCCGCATCCTTGCGGGCCGCCTCGATGATCTCGCCGGACATGACATTGGCGCTGTCCGTGGCGGTCTTGATGACCTGGTCCGCCTCCTGCCTTGCACCGGCCATTTTGGCCTCATAGCCCTGTTTCAGTGTCTTGGCGTCGTTCTCTGCTTTTTCAGCTTCTGAATAATGGTTCTCTATCTCGCTTTTTCTCTTGTCGAGGATTTCTGTGACAGGTTTAAAAAGGAATTTCTTAAACAGTACAGTCAGCAAAAGCAGATTCAAAATCTGAAAAATCATGGTCCATGGTGCGATGGAAACCAGTTGCTGAACGTCCATGGAAGTCCCTCCTTTCGCGGCAATTTAATTAAAACTGACCGACAAAAGGATTCGCAAAGATCAGAATCAGAGCAATAATCAGGCTGTACAGACCCGTGGTTTCAGCAACCGCGCAGCCCATGAACATGGTGGTGGTCAGCGTGCCTTTCATCTCCGGCTGCCGGGCCATGGCCTCAAGGGCCTTGCCTACGGCGTAACCTTCGCCGATACCAGGTCCAAGACCGCCGATCATGCCGCAGCCGGCACCCAGGGCAGACAGGCCCGCAACGATAGCCTTTGCAAGAATATTCGTATCCATAAGTATCCTCCCTAAAAAGAAATGTTATACTCAGACTTTCTCTGCAGGAGAGAAAGTAAGAATCAGGATCAGCCGTCCGTTCCCGAAGCCTGCGCAATGTACATCATGGTCAGCATGCTGAAGATGAAGGCCTGCAGAAGGCTGGAGAAGAAGTCGAAATACAGGGACAGCACCGCCGGGATACCGAAGGCAAACACCGGGACATGCTGGAGCACCTCACCGAACATGCCGGGAAGGTGGCGCAAAATGGCGCTAGAGAGCACGCTGAGCGCGCCATAGATCAGCGTCGTGATCACGCTGCCGCTGACGATGTTGCCGAAGTGACGGAAGCCCATGGAGACCGGCGTGGCAACTTCACTGATCAGGTTCATGGGAACCATGACAAAGACGGGCTGCGTGAAGCTCTTGAGGTAGCCTCCGAATCCGTTGCTGGTAATCTTGGTGTAGGTGATCAGGATAAACACGAACAGGGCCCATCCCAGCACGGTGGACAGGTCGCTGGTGGGCGCATAGAATCCCAGGACCGAGGACAGACTGCAGCAGGCGGACATGGCGAACATGGCGCCGATAAAGGGCACATACCAGGTGGAAGCATACTTCTTCCCCATGGTGTCACTCACCAGCCCGTGCACGGAGGTAACGATCCACTCCGCGATCACCTGCGCCCGTCCTGTGGGGTGCACCTCCAGATGCGAAGTGAGGACCTTGCACAGGATCACCAGAAAGATCATGACGCCCCAGGTGATGACCACGCTCTCCGTGAGCATGAAGCCGAAAAACTCCGGAATGGAGACAAGGATTCGTGCGCCTGTAATCTCTACATTCATGAATTGTTTCCTCCCATGTTGCCTGTTGACTGTTTGCTGAGGAAGATCTGTAAAAAGAAGATGACGATCCGCGGGAAGACCAGCGCGATGAGGCAGCTGATTCCGTCGATTCCGGGAATCAGGAAGGCCGCTACGCACACCAGAACCTGCATGAGCATCCGGAAGCTGTAGGAAGATTTGACCAGCCCCTTGGCGAGATCGGCATCCGGGGCGGAGGCTGCCTTCCTCACCGCCTGACCCAGCAGGAAAAGGTTGAGCATGGCCGCAGCCACCCCGAGAATCCCGCCGATCACCACCCCGACCGTCAGTTTTCCAAGAAGCAGGTAAACCAGAAACATGACCAGCATCAGGATCCCTGACCCGATGGCAATGCGCTGAAGGGTTTGGCGGATCTCGTCCTGTCCGCCGGCTATATCCCGATTGTCCATTTTCCTTATCCCCAACACAGTTTTTTCAGACACTAAGCTTGGTCAGTATAACACTTCATAATTACCAGGTCAAATGAAAATCGCTGAAGCCACAAAGAAATGGAAAATCCTTTCACAAACGGCGCCGTCCTGTCCCGGTGAAACGGCGCGCGCCGGGAAGAACCAAAAAGAATCATCCTCCCGGACGCAGGGAGCGCTCGGGAGGATGAAGTGTTTGTCCGGTCAGAAAACCTGATCACAAGTCTGCTGAGCGTCCGAAAGGATCAGATCTCGGCGAAGTACTTGATGGTGCGGACCATCTGGCTGGTATAGCTGTTCTCGTTGTCATACCATGAGACGACCTGAACCTGATAGGTGTTCTCATCGATCTTGGTGACCATGGTCTGGGTCGAATCGAAGATGGAGCCGAAAGTGCTGCCGATCACGTCAGAAGAGACGATGGGATCGGTGTTGTAGCCGAAGGACGCGGAAGCCTTGGCCTTCATGGCCGCATTGATGGTTTCCACGGACACGTCGCTGCCCTTGACGACCGCCACGAGGATGGTGGTGGAGCCGGTGGGAACAGGAACACGCTGAGCGGAGCCGATCAGCTTGCCGTTGAGCTCGGGGATAACCAGGCCGATGGCCTTGGCGGCGCCGGTGGAGTTGGGAACGATGTTGGCGGCGCCGGCACGGGCCCTGCGCAGATCGCCCTTGCGATGCGGGCCGTCAAGGATCATCTGGTCGCCGGTGTAGGCATGAACGGTGGTCATGATGCCGGAGACGATGGGATACTTGTCATTGAGGGCCTTCGCCATGGGAGCCAGGCAGTTGGTGGTGCAGGAAGCCGCGGAGATGACCTTGTCTTCCTTGGTCAGGGTGTTCTCGTTGACAGAGTACACGATGGTGGGAAGATCATTGCCGGCGGGAGCGGAGATGACGACCTTCTTGGCGCCAGCGTCAAGGTGGGCGGAAGCCTTGGCCTTGCTGGTGTAGAAGCCGGTGCACTCCAGAACCACGTCCACGTCCAGCTTGCCCCAGGGCAGGTTGCTGGCCTTGGGCTCGGCATAGATGGTGATTTCAGTTCCGTTGACGGTGATGGAGCCGGGCTCCTTCACGGTCTTTCCGTCTTCAGCAAAGACAGGCTCCTTGGAAGTCACCGTGTCCTTATACTTGTAAGAACCCTGAGCGGTGTCGTACTTGAGCAGGTGAGCCAGCATCTTGGGGCTGGTCAGATCGTTGATGGCAACAACCTTATACCCTTCTGCGTCAAACATCTGCCGGAAGGCAAGACGTCCAATACGACCAAAACCATTGATAGCTACACGAACCATCGGAAATTCCTCCTCTAAAAGTATAATCGGGATTTTACCGGATGTATTGTACTCAATTTCATCCGCTCTTTCAAGCCTTTTGCAACAATTTCACAATTCCGGACCGGTATCAGTGCCTGAAAAAACGCAGATTGTCCCCCGCTTTCCGGGATGTGTTCCCCTGGTAAACCGCCGCGGTCCCGGCGGTTGAGGAGGTTCACGCCCGTCCCTTTCATGCGGCCTGACCGGAGAGGCTGACGGGGGCGGTTTCGCAGACGGACCCAAAGACGGGAATCCCCGGAGGGATTCCCGCAGGTTGTGGCTCAGCGGACGGTCAGGCCGATGTCGATGTCCAGTCTCCGGTGGCCGGAATCCACCCGGATGATCTCTGTCAGGCCCGTCTCCGGATGGACATCGCTGTCAATCTCAGTGAGGAGTCCGTCGGAGTACAGCGTGAACTTTTCGGGGGGCAGGTCATTGACGCGCACCACGTAGTCTCCGGGACGCAGGTCGCGGAAATGGTAGAATCCGTAGGCGTCGCTCTCGAGGCTTTCGACCTCCTGCAGCCCCTCCGGGGTCTTCCGAAGCAGCGTCAGGCTGATGCCGGGCGCCAGGGACTCCCGGTAATCCTGGATGCCATTGGCGTTTGCATCCAGCCAGACGGTATCCCCGATCTCTCCGGGGCGTATGAGGCCTGCATGGTAGGTCAGCACTTCGCCCTGGCGCAGCAGGAGATTCTCCAGTTCAGCCTCCCTCACGTTTTCCTCGGGGGTCACGCAGGAGCCCAGGGGCGCCTGGCCGGGATCCGTGAAGAGATGGTCCGCGGGAAGCAGGAACCTGAGGGTATAGCTTCCCGGACGCAGACGGTCAAAGCGGTAGCTGCCGGACAGGTCCGTCACCGTCTCCAGGGTTTCCCCGCCGGTGACAAGCTGCACTTTAGCGGCGGCATGGGCCGTTTCCCCTTCGTCCATCCATCCGTTGACATTGAAATCGTTCCATACGATGCCGCAGATCGTTCCGGAGGCCACCAGGGTCTCGCCTGCCATCTGCAGACGGTCCCCCATGGCCATCTCCACGTCTGCGCTCTCGGCCTGCGTATCGTCAGGAGAGGCGAGGCGCAGCCCGGAATCCAGGCTGAAGAGCAGCTCGGAGGGCAGCTGATAGCGAAGACGGTAGGTGCCGGGACGGACCTTGTCAAAGCGATAGACGCCGCCCGCATCCGGCTGAGAGGTGGAGAGCACTGTTCCGCCGCTCATCAGGCTGACCAGCACTCCGCGGACCCTCTGCGCATCCGCCTGATAGAGCGTCTGCGTACGGTCCGAGAACAGCGTGCCGGTGATTTCTCCGGGAATGATGGCCCCGACGGCCAGGCGGTCCCGGGTCTCCCCTTCGCCGAACACGAAGGCCTCCCCGTGGCCTGTGCTGTCGTCCACGCCGGAGATGATGCTTTCTCCTTCGCAGGTGAAGATCATGTTTCCGGGCAGCCGGACGCTCAGGTAATAGTTGCCGCGCCGCACGAAATCCATCCGGAAAGTGCCGGATTCATCCGTCGTCGTGCGCATGAGGGTCTCCAGGCTGATGGCGTCCACCAGCGAGATGTCCACGCCGGAAAGAGAGACTTCCTGCGCGTCGCGCTTGCCGTTGTAGCGCTCATCCACCCAGGCGCTGCCGCTGAGGCTGCCTACGGCGACCATGCCCGCATCCAGGTCCGCATGGGTCCTGCCGGAGAGGATGGTCACGGGATCGGTCCGGGAGATGCGCCGGTCGATGTCCCGCACGAGACTCAGGTCTCTGCGGTCCTGGCTGTAACGGGTAAAGGCATATCCCTCCGGCAGAGTGAACTGCAGGGTGGCTTCTCCGGGCATGACCCCCTCCAGGGCATATCGACCGGAGGAATCCGTCCGGGTTTCAAGGGTCAGCCCCTGGTCCGTGCCTCCGGTGACCGCAAGGGTGACCGGGATGCCGGCGAGTTTGTCGGAGGAGGACACCTTCTTCCCCTTTTCATCCAGCCAGACATGCCCGGTGAGGGTGGATGGCCGGAGCGCGCCGATGGACAGTTCCCCGCGGGCTTCCCCCATCTTCAGGGCATCGAGGGAAATCACGGTCTGGGGCTCATTCGAGCGAAGG
>OMRS01000070.1 GCA_900313545.1 uncultured Eubacteriales bacterium
ACCAGCAGCACCCTGCCCTGGAAGCTGAGCCCCGCCAGGGCCCTGTGTACCGCCGCGTCCGGCTGGACCGCCGCGATTGCCTCGCGGACGATGCGGTCCGCGTGATTGCGCAGTGTCTGGTTCATATGAAACCCCCTCTTCGGTCGGTTCTGCTGACGCGCCGTATATTTTGCGCCCGCGCCCGCCGCCGTCAGTTTTGCAGGCGCTTCGTGGGTTCGATTTCGCTTATGATGGCGGAGCCGATGATCATGACCGCGCCGACGACGCTCAGCGGGCTGAGCGGCTCCCTGAGCAGCAGCGCTGAGAACAGCAGCGCGGCCACGGGATCGATGTAGCCGAACACGGCGATCGTCTGGACCCGCAAACCGTCCATGCTTCCAAAGTAAAGGGCATAGGCGATGCCGGTGTGGAATATCCCGAGCACCAGCAGCAGCAGCACGGAGGTCGTATTGAGGCCATCGGCCCTGAAGCCGCCGGTTGCCAGCAGATAGGGAAGCATGACGATCCCGGCCGACAGCAGCATCACGGTGGTCCTTTGATGCGCGTCCGTCTCGGGCAGCTTTTTGTTCATGATGATGACGGAGGCGTAGAAGCACGCGGCCCCCAGCCCCAGCAGTATGCCCTTCAGGCTGCCGACCTGCCCGCCGCCGATCACGCCGGAAACCAGCACCATGCCGACGATGGAGACCGCCGCGCACAGCGCCCGCCTAAAGGTCAGCCGCTCCCTGAAGATCAGGGGCGACAGCAGCACGACGATGGTGGGCTGCATATAGTAGCAGAGCGTGGCGACGGCGACCGTGGTGTGGTTGTAGGCCTCGAAGAGCAGCATCCAGTTGATGCCGATCATCGCGCCCGTGATCACCAGCCGCGGCATGACGCCGGGCGGCAGCTTCGCGCCGGCAGCTTTCTTCCGCAGCCGGACGAAGGCCAGCAGGAACAGCCCGCCGAGTATGCCGCGCGTGCAGGCCAGCAGGGCGGAGGGGAGGGGGATATACCGCCGCAGCACCCCGACCGTTCCGAAGATCAGCATCGAGGCGACGAACATCCCCAGGGACTTGCGATCATTTGGCTTTTCCATCGTAGGTTATATCCGTTTCATGACAATCTGTCGCGGGGCGTCTGCCGCCTGTTCTTCCGGCCCCACAATGCTGTTTCATCGCAGGGGAAGCCGGTTGCGTACATGGTTTCCGGGGCAATGCCGATGTCGCCCTCCATCCATAGTATAGCATATTCGGGGGCTTTGTGGCAAGCGGACGAAGGGAGAAAAGGAAAGGCTGCGTATTGCAATGCGCTTTGGACTGTGATAAACTGAAACTGTTCAACGGCGGGGATGGCCGGGAGAAAACAGGCATATATTGGAGGGATGCAATCATGGCGGCGAGCGGCAACACGTTTTTCTTCCCCTGGGAGGTCGGCCTGATGGAATGGCTGCAGGGGCACATCGGCGGCGCGGGGATATCGATCATATCCTTCTTTTCCATGTTTGGAGAGGAGCTGCTGCTGATACTGATACTCGGCTTTGTGTACTGGAGCTATGACAAGAGGCTGGGCAGGACGATTGGGCTGAGCGCCATCATGGGCCTGACCTGGAACACCATGATCAAGAATGTCGTGCTGCGCCGCAGGCCGTACTTTGACCACGAGGGCATCAGGATACTGCGCGTCGTGGAGAAGGACGCGGACATCTACGACATCGCGGCCCAGGGCTATTCCTTCCCCAGCGGGCATTCCACAAACGTGGCGACCATGTTCGGCTCGCTGGCGGTCAGCCTTCGCAAGCGCTGGATGACGGTGATTGCGATCGTGATCCCGCTGCTGACGGGCTTTTCGCGGGTCGTGGTCGGCGCGCACTATCCGACCGATGTGCTGGGGGGCTGGCTGCTGGGCCTGGCCAGCGTGGGGCTCGTGTGCGTACTGCAAAAGCGGGTGAAGAACACGCTTGTGCTCTACGGCATACTGCTGGTCACCGTCATTCCAGGCTTCTTCTACTGCAAGAGCGCGGATTACTTCACGTCGGTGGGCCTGATGATCGGCTTCATGGGCGGCACGCTGCTGGACGACCACTGCGTGCGCTTTGAGAATACCCGCAAGCCCCTCTGGATGGCCGTTCGCGTGGCCGGGGGACTGGCGATCTATCTGGTGCTGAACACCGTGCTGAAGCTGCCCTTCCCCAAGGAATTCCAGTCCGGCGGCAGCACCGCCGCGATGCTGGTGCGCTGCGCGCGCTATGCCGTCGTCGCCTTTGTGGACTTTGGCGTCTATCCCATGCTGTTCAGGCTTGAAAAGAGGAACGGATAATCTGTGAAACGGAGGAATGTATCAATGAGGCGTTTGTTTTTGATGCTTGCAGCGCTGTGCGCGCTGGCGCTGGCCTGCTCTGCCCTGGCGGAGGCGGGCGCGAACGGGACGATCCAGAAGGCGGAAGATGTGAATGATTCGTTCTGGATCTCTGAGATTACGGACGAGATATTCGAAAGGATCCAGGGGAAATCCTTCAAGGACGATTGCACGCTTCCCCGGGAGGACCTGCGCTACCTGCATGTGCTGCATGTGGACCTGGACGGGGAGACCCACGAGGGGGAGATGATCGTCAATGTCCACATCGCCGAGGACGTGCTGGATATCCTCCGGCAGCTGTATGAGGCGGACTATCCCATCGAGAAGATCCGCCTGGTGGACGAGTATGACGCGGACGACGAAACCTCCATGAGGGACAACAATTCCTCCTCGTTCAATTTCCGCTTCATCTCCCATACCACCCGGGTTTCCAAGCACGGCCTGGGCCTGGCGGTGGATATCAATACGCTGTATAACCCCTATACGAAGATTGTGGACGGGGAGCGGATCGTGGAGCCGGCTACCGGGGAGCCCTACCTGGACCGGGAGGCGGATTTCCCCTATAAGATCGATCACGAGGACCTGTGCTTCAAACTGTTCACGGAGCACGGCTTCGAGTGGGGCGGGGACTGGGAGGACCGGAAGGACTACCAGCACTTTGAGATTCCCACCGCCCAAATCGAAGAGTGGTATCCGGACAACAAATGACAGGGAGGATGTTAGACATGAGAAGAACAGTATGCGGTATTCTGTCCCTTTCACTGCTTCTGCTGGGCTGCGGGGCGGCTTCGGCGGAAAGCGCGCAGAGCGCGCACAGGCTTTTGTACCAGGGCCACGGGAGCCTGCGGATTGTAACCGGAGAGGGAAAGGTCATTTATATCGATCCCTACGCCGGGGAAGGCTATGACCTGCCTGCCGACCTGATCCTGGTCACCCACGGGCACCAGGACCATACGGCGGTGAAGCTGATCAAAAACCGGGCGGAGGACTGCCGGATCATCACCTGGAAGGAAGGGCTGGTCAAGGGAGAATACCAGACCTTTGACCTGGGCTTTGCCACGGTGGAGGCGGTTCAGGCCGGAAACAATAAAAACCACAATATAAAAGAATGCGTCGGCTGGATCATTACCCTTTCCGGCGGGGTGACGGTCTATGCGACCGGGGACACCTCCACAACAGACCAGATGAAGGATCTGGCGGAAAGGGAGATCGACTACGCATTCTTTGTCTGCGACGGAAAATATAATATGGATATGGAGGAAGCCATGGCCTGCGCGAAACTTGTGAACGCGAAGCACAGCATTCCATACCATATGGCGCCGGGCAAGCTCTTTGATCAGAAACGGGCGGAAAAGTTTGATGTTCCGGGCCGGCTGATCGTTGCTGCCGGGGAAGAGATTGTGCTGGAGTAAGGGGAACGCCGCTTACAGGTCGTTCCGGGCAGGGGTTTTGCCGCTGTCAACGGAACCGGCGGCGGCGATCAGGTCCAGGTCATCCAGCGAAAGCTCCTTCGCAGAATACCGTTCATGGACGGTGGAGATCACCCGGCTCAGGCTGCTGTTTCTTTCAAACTGCTGATAATCGAACAGCCGGGTCAGTAGGATTGTGGTGTCAGACATTGCTTTTTCCTCCGGTTTTGCGGTTAATGTTGGGTTCCGCTTGTTTATACGCAGAACTGGAAGAGAATGGCAGATGACTGTAAAAACATTTCAGCTTGAAAACGACGGGGCTGACGGCAAGGGCTACCCCGACGGCCTGGTCGGGGAGACGATCCCCGTGGAAGCCCGGATCATGGCTGTGGCG